>JBOGLI010000710.1:0-2542 GCA_050746165.1 Terriglobales bacterium
GGGCGACGAAGGCAAGGGCAAGATCGTCGACGTCCTGTCCGACGGCTTCGACGTGGTCGCGCGATATGCCGGCGGCCACAACGCCGGACACACGGTGACGATCAAGGGCAAGAAGTTCGTCCTGCAACTGGTGCCGTGCGGCATCCTGCGCGAGAACTGCAAGGCGGTGATCGGCAATGGCGTCGTCTTCGACCCGTTCGCCTTCCTGAAAGAAGTGAACACGCTGAGCGGCGCGGGGATTCACGTCGACGGCAAGCTGTACGTCAGCAACCGGGCGCAGGTAATTCTGCCCTATCACCGCATGATCGAACTGGCGGCCGAGACCGCGCCGGGGCGGGTGAAAATCGGCACCACGTCGCGCGGGATTGGGCCGGCGTACGAGGATAAGATCGCCCGACGCGGGCTGCGCATCGCCGACCTGCTCGACCTGCCGCTGTTGCGCAAGCACATCGAAAACGCCGCCCACGAGAAGAACACCATTGTCCACGCGCTATTCAATACCGAGCCGGTCGATGCCGATCAGATGTACGACGAGTACGCGAAGGTGTCGAAGGAGATCTCACCCTTCGTGTGCGATACCGCCGCCTTTCTGAACAAGGCGATCGCGCGCGGCGAGGCAGTGATGTTCGAGGGCGCGCAGGGGACGATGCTCGACATCGACCATGGCACGTACCCGTTTGTGACCTCGTCGAGCGCGACCTCGGGCGGTGCGGTAATCGGCACCGGCGTTCCGCCGACCAGCATCGGAACCGTCATCGGCGTCACCAAGGCATATTGCACCCGGGTCGGCGAAGGTCCGTTCCCAACCGAGAGCCATGACCAGCTCGGCGAGGAGCTGCGCAAGAAAGGCAACGAATATGGCGCCGTCACGGGACGTCCGCGGCGCTGCGGATGGCTCGACCTGCCGCTCCTGCGCTATTCCAAGATGATTAACGGCATCGCCTGGCTGGTCATTACAAAGCTCGACGTCCTCGATGGCCTGGCGGAAATCCCCGTTTGCGTCGGGTACAAAGTCAACGGCAAGAAGACCAGCGAGATTCCCGCGCAGGCAACGATGTACGACAAGATCGAATGCCAGTACGAGAAGCTGCCGGGCTGGAAGGGATCGACCGCGGGGGTGGTGGAGTACGACAAGCTGCCGGCCAAGGCGAAGGAATACCTGGCGTTCGTCGAAAAGGAAACAGGCGCGAAGACCGCGATGATTTCCACCGGGCCGGGCCGCGAGGAGACGATGTTCACGGCCGAGTTCCGGGCCGAGATGGAGCGGATGAAGTCAAAGTGACCGTCATGACAAGAGGTCCTTCGACTCGGATGCCGCAACCCGCCGCCCAACTACAGGCCGGCTGGTTGTTTGCGGCATCCTCGCTCAGGATGACAATCCGTTAGAGTTCTGGAGAATACAGATATGTTCGTTCTGCTGGTGCAGTTCACCGTCTATCGCGGAAAAGAAGAGCAGGCAAAAGACTTGATGCGCAAGATGGAAGAGCACACGCGGCGCGAGCCGGGATGCCAGCTCTACATCGCCAGCCAGTCGAACGAAGACCCGCGCCGCTTCTGCTTCTACGAACAATATGTGGACCAGAAGGCGCTGGAGGCGCACCGCGCCGCGCCGTATTTCGCGCAGTATGTAACCAATGGGCTGGGACCGCTGATGGAGAGCGTCGAGCGGGAGACATTCACGACTGTGAGTAGTTAGGAGGTAGTAGTTAGGAGTTGGCGAATAAGGCCCTTGGCTGTCGCTAACTCCTAACTCCTATCTCCTAACTACTTCTTGTCCACCATCAGCACGCCGCCGCGGGCGTAGCTGTCGGTTTCGACGTCAATGAAGGCCACCACCACGCCCTCACGGTTGGTCTTCCCTTCCTCGACCAATACGTCGGTGAGGCGCTCGGCCATTTTCCGTTTCTGCTCGGTGGTTCGTCCCTTTAGCAATGTGACTTGGAGGAGTGGCATAAAGTCTTTGGTTATTGGTTTTTGGTTGTTGGTAATAGGTCGTTGACCAACAACCAACGACCAAGAACCAAGAACTATTTTGCTAATTCGTATCCCGCGAAGAAATAGCTGATCTCGAACCGGGCGGTGTCCTCGGCATCGGAGCCATGGACGGCGTTGTTCTCGATGTTCGCGCCCCACTTCTTGCGGATCGTTCCTTCCGTGGCGTTGGCCGGGTTGGTCGGCCCCATCAGTTCGCGCCAGTCGGGGATGGCGTTGTCCTTCTCCAGCGCCAGGACAACGATCGGGCCGCGCGACATGAAGTCCACCAACGACTGGAAGAACGGTTTGCCGGCATGGACAGCGTAAAACCCGGCGGCTTGCGACTTGGTGATGTGCAGCATCTTCAGGCCGATGATGCGGAATCCACGGCCCTGGATGGTGGTGATGATATCTCCGGCCGCCTGCTTTTCGACCGCGTCCGGCTTGATGATGGCGAGAGTTCTTTGAATGGTCTTCATGGTCCTCGTGCTTTACGAAAATTCAGTAATTGTGGCGGGAATCCTGATTGCGGAATTGCGGAATTTCAAATTGCGGAATTGTGTTACGG
>JBOGLI010000711.1:0-5017 GCA_050746165.1 Terriglobales bacterium
TCAATCTCATGCGCAAGCTCGACATCCACAACAAGGCCCAACTGGTCACTTACGCGATCCAGAAAAAGATCATCAAAATTCCGGTGAACGGGTAACGAAGGCGTCTCGCCTGCCAAACGGAGTTGTACCGCGATTCGAGTGTGTAGGCCCGCCGCCCCCGGCGGGCTTTTTATTTTCAGTCTTGATGTTGTCGCCCCGGCTGCCCTCAGCCGGCAATTCCAGACCTTATTTTGGCGGCAAGGGCGGTCCAGCCCCGGGAACGGTGAGCGACGGGGCGGCCAGGTCGCTGCGGGTCGATGCGGTTCCGGTGAGATTATCCGTGACCTGCTGCGCAAGGCGGTCGAACTCTTGCTGGCCGCGGAAGACATCGAAGCGCACGTCCTGATTAATAAAGATGAGCGACCCGTCTCGTTCGGCAAGACCGGCGTGCAGGACCTTCAGGGCCTCCTTCGGCCGGCCAAGCTTCGCGTAAAGCGGCGCCAGCGTGCTTCCACATCCCGATTTGGCAGTACACAAGCGGCCGAGTTTGGCGACCATTTCGACCGCCTTTTTTCTCTCTCCAATTTCGGCATCGGCGTCGGCGAGCCCGCTGAGCGCCCACAAGCTGCCGGACAGATCGTATGCGCGCTGAAACTCGGCCGAAGCTGCGGAGTGGTTGCCTTGGGCGTCCAAGGCACGTCCGAGCCAGAAATGGGCCAGGGAAAATTCGGGATCGAGTTCAAGAGCGCGGCGGATCTCGCGTTCCGCAGCGGCAAATTCGCGGTTCTCGAACAGGAGTTCACCCATATCCGTTTGCACGATGGGCGAGACGGGATCGCACTGCATTGCGCGGCGGATCTCGTTCAGCGAATCGGCCGGGCGCCCCCTGGCCATCAGAAGATACGCATACCAATGATGCGCCGTGGCGTAATTGGGATCCAGTTGGAGAGCGCGGCGGAACTCCGCTTCCGCGCGTGGTCCGTCCCAATCGTAGTGCATCAGTACGAACGCAAGTGAAGTGTGAGCCTGCGCAAGATCTCCGTCGAGTTGCAGAGCGCGGAGAGCGGCTGCTCGGGCGCGTTCCATGCCTTCGCCGCGCGAGATTTCGGAATTGGGCATGGAGGCGAGGAGCGCGTATGTGTCTGCCAGGCCGGCGTGAGCCTGCGCAAATCCGGGATCGAGGGAAATTGCACGCTCGAAGTATTGAATGGCCTTGCGGTAATCGGGTTCAGTGCGTTTCTCCCAGAAGAAACGTCCGAGCAGGTACGCGTCGTAGGCCTCGACATTGCTTGTCGCCGGCCGATTTGAGGGCCGAGCGCCTGCCACATCTGTTGGCGTCAATTGGCGACGCAGCGCCTCTCCCATGGTTCGTTCTGCCCGGAGAAGTTCTCGCGGCCCAAGAAGGTACCTTCCTGTCCACAGGGTTCGATCGCTTCCGGCGTGCACGAGGCGAACGTCCACGACCAGTTGATCCGCATCCTGCAAGACTGAGCCTTCGATAAAGGCATCCACTCCCAGCTTGGAAACAAGGTCTGTGGCAGAGTCGCTCTTCGCGTAATGCACCGCGGAACGGGCCGACACAACGCGCAAACCTGGGATCCCGCCCAGATCGGTGAGCAGGGCGTCAGCCAAACCCTGCGCCGCATAGTCGTAACCAGGATTCCCCGTCAGGTTGGAAAACGGCAGAACGGCGACCGAGCGCGGTGGGTTATTCCGCCAAGACATTCGCGCGACGCCTGCGATGATGAGGGCTAGGCCAAGAGCCCCCGCAATCGCCCAGGGTGCCCACCGGCGCCAGCCCTCTCGCACCCGAATCGTCGGCGTCGTAATCGAAGCGCTGTTGCCGCGTGCGGGGGAACCCTTCTCAGGCGTTTGAAACCGGTAACCGGTCCCGGCGATGGTCTCGATAAACGTGGTCCCGGGAGCTTTCTCGCTCAGTAGCTTTCGTATCAGAAAAATGTTCTGGGATAGGGTGGCCTCTTCCACGACCACGTCTGGCCACACGGCGCGCTTGATTTCTTCTTTAGTGACGACGCGTCCCGCATTCGACGCCAGGAGCTCAAGGATTGCGAATGATTTGCGAGTCAGGGCAACCGGCTGATCGCCACAGGCAAGGATTCTCTTCTGCGTGTCCAGAATGAACGGACCGAACGCAAGTTGGCTGGAATCCTCCATCCCCACCACTGTGCCATCAGAACACTGCCGGGTAGGCAGAGAAAACATCTACCCGATCGTGTGCAAGTGCGTGCACTGTAGCACATCCGGCGCGACCGAGGTTAGAAGTGTCACACAAGAATTGAAAGGGCCGATCGCAAGCGGCTGGAGAATCACAGTCCTCGAAGAACTGGAAGACGCATATTTGAGACCTCTCAATCGCTTCAATTGGCGGGTATTGGCGCTGCCTTTGCTCAGGGAGGTAATGGATGCCGTCGCGCCCAGCGCTGGAACGGGTGCACGCGGCCAGTCCCTAGGAGGATGGCATGAAACGCACTCTCGCAGCAGCAGTCGGAGTTCTTCTTCTCGGAACGCTCGTAGCGCGGGCGGATCTGGTGGTCAATGGAAACTTCTCGTCGGGCAATTCCGGCTTCTCCACCGACTACACGCTCGTTCCCGCGAACGGGACGGTGTCTACCCAGCCCGGGCAGTACGGCCTAACTGATAATCCGGCGACCGGCTTCACCAACGGCTTCGCTTCCTATACCGACCACACCGGGGATGCTGCCGGGTTGATGCTCCTGGCTGACGGCGCGGCAGCTACCTACAACGTTTGGAGCGAGGTCATCAGCGTCTCGCCGGGCACGACTTATTCCTTTTCCTCCTGGGTAGCTTCCGCCGATGCCCTCAACACTGCAACGCTCTCTCTCTTCGTAAACGGCGTTGCAACCGGCAGCTCCTTCGCCGCTCCGACTACGGCGGGCGTTTGGGCGCAGTGGCAGCAGACTTTCGTGACGGCTCCAAGTGTCACCTCGATTACGCTCTCCATTCGGGACGTCAACCCCACGCCGCAGACGGCGGGCAACGACTTCACTCTCGACGATATCTCGTTGAACGGCCCGGCAAACGGGGTGCCGGAACCGGCGACCCTAACGTTGCTGGCCACTGGGTGCGCAGCCATATTTACCAGAAGGCGCCGCTGGTTGCGGTAAACGAAGTTGGCGGACTCCATTCAAGGGTGCCCCGGGTAAGCCCGCTTTTGGCTTACCCGGGGTAGTTTCGGGAAGGTCAGAAATCCGGGAAATCCGGCGAAGGACGAGCTTTCTAATGTATTGGCGCTCCTCGTCAACGTTGAGGATCCATGGGGAACATCCCGTCCGTCCAGATTTAGGTGGACCTGTAACGCGGGCGGCTCGCCTGCCACCGGGATCGTTTGTCCGCAGTTGTAGGCCCGCCGCCCTCGGCGGGCTTCTTGAATTTGAGTCGTGATCTGTAGGCCCCGGCGCCCTCGGCGGGGCTGCGTTTTCACGCTCCCTTATCTGCGCCGACGCGGCCGCCCTCGGCCGCGGCAAGTGCCCTCTCACGCACAGAAGTCGCGGAGCGACGGCTCGCTGGTAGCCCAGGACGAAGTCCTGGGTAACGGCGTCCGATCCTTGCCCCGAGTGCCGGAGGCACGAACCGAGTGCGTCGTCGGCACGAAACACGCTTCACCGCGATCTCAACGCCGCTTCCATCGCCGTTTTCTCTTCGACGCTGAGCGGGCGCGTGCTTCCTTTCGCCAACTCTCCGAGTTGCAGCGGCCCAATGGACACGCGCACCAGCCGGAGTACCTCGATGTCCAGCTCGTCGAGCATGCGGCGAATTTGGCGGTTGCGGCCCTCGTCGAGCACGATCTCCAGCCACGCGTTCTTCTCGCCCTGGCGGAGCAGCCGCGCGGCCTTCGCCCGCAGCAGTTCGCCTTCACTCCTGACTCCGGCCACCAGCCGGCCGCAAACTTGATTCAACCAGTCGCCAAGATCGGCTGTCTTGATGGGCTTATCGGTGAGCGCGGTGCGCGAATCGCCATTGGCCATGCGCCTTGAGCCACGGGCCATGTGCCGTGTTATCTGCACGTGATAAGTCTTGTCCAGGTGCGATGCCGGATCGGTGATGCGCGCCGCCCACTCGCTATCGTTGGTCATGAGCAGCAGGCCTTCACTGGCCTTGTCCAAGCGCCCAACTGGAGCGAGCCAGGGAAGATTCTCCGGAAGAAGGCCGTAAACAGTGTCGCGGCCCTTTTCGTCCGAGGCGGTAGTCACGACGCCGCGAGGTTTGTTCAGCATCAGGTAAACGGGCGCGGCGGAGGCCACCTCGTGGCCATCGACGGCGAGACGGTCGCGATCTAACTGAACCGGGCTCTCCGGATCGCGTCGGACACGGCCATTCAGCGACACGCGTCCATCCCGGATCAACTCGGCAGCTTGCGAACGCGAGCAATACCCGAGCTTCGACAGCGCGCGCGCCAGTCCGATTCGTCTGTCCTGTTTCCTCATTTAACCTCTTCGACCGTAGCACTGGCGTCCCGCCGGTCACAATGAACTTCGATCAACTATCTTTCACCCACGAACAAAAAGCGCATACTTACGTGAAGTCCTGTTCACGCTCGTTGGCGGCGATTACGAGACAAGTCGTCTCCCAAGGATCGAGGATGGATCAAAATAAGCGTAAAAAGCTAGCTGTTCTCGTCATGGTCTTGGGGCTGATCGGCTTCTTCGTCTCGTTCGCTCATTTCGGGCTGTCCAATACGAAAATCGAATACGCGAATCCAGCGTATATGCTCAAGCTGCTCTGCGGTTGCGGATTCATCGTGCTTGGATTGTTTGCCGGAATGTATCTCTACGCTGGGAAAACGTTTGCGGCTCGATTTGCCACTAGCCTAGGGGGAGCATTACTCATCGCATACCTCATAGGACTCGCCATGCATCGATAGTTGCGGATAAGTCGTCTCGGCGTGAATTACGGCTGATTAGATAACCGTGTCGGCTCCAAGCCTCTGAGTAAACTTGGATCGCTTATGACCAAGGCTCGGAGGAAAGGAGCCGAGCACATGAAGATTGTAGGTTGT
>JBOGLI010000712.1:0-6655 GCA_050746165.1 Terriglobales bacterium
AGTAAACACCTCGTCGGGATTCACGAACAGCGTGTGCCCGTCGGTGAGGTCGAGGATGGCGACGCCGAGGACGCCGTGCAGGCCGCGGTCTTCGTGGTCGATGGCCTGCTTCAGCTTGTCCCAGAGCGCGGCGTTCTTGTTATCGGTCGGAGCGGGACAACATTCGGGCAGCGGCGCGTTCTGGGCGAGAGCGGAGCAGGTGAGAAGAAGAACGATCAGCGCAGTTCGCATGAGAGCCGAATTATAAGCCGCGGATCAACGCGGTGAACGCGCATTAAACCAAATCAGCCGCTGATTAACGCTGATGCACGCTGAGCTGAATTCTTCACCATGAAGACGGGCGACCAGCATGGTTCCAGGTTCCGAGCCGCGTTTGTTCGGGTGAATCCGTGGCCGATTCTTAGCTGATTTCCGCCGCCGCTTCGCGCAGCCGCGCCGCCGCCGTTTCCGACTTCACTGGAGTGAAGTACACCTCCTTGAAGGTGTACGACTTCGATTTTCCCTTCAGCACCGGCAAGATCTCGATGTGCCAGTGGTAATCGTCGTCGATGGTCTTCCAGTAGTTGAGGACGGTGGACTTGTGCAGCGCGTTGGGGCCGGTGTGCAGAACCATGTGGAAGTCCTCGGTGATGGAACGGATGCGCACCAGTGTGCGCTTGAGCAGCGTTGCCAGGTCGCGCATCGCGCCCGCGCGCATCGCGGAGCGCTCGAAGAATGCTTCGTGCGTTCGCGGAAGGATCCAGGTCTCGTAGGGGACGCGCGGCGCGTAGGGACAGGTGGCGAGATAATCGCCGCGCGCTTCCACCATGCGCACAGAATCTTCCTCTTCCTGCGCGATGATGTCGCAAAAGACGCAGCGCTCCTTGGTCTGGAAGTATTCGCGTCCGGCGCGCAATTCATAAAGCACGCGGCGCGGAACGAAGGTGGTGGCGGTCAATTGCGAAGTAGGATGAGCAAATTCCTGTCCGGCGGCGGCGCCGAAATCCTTGTAGATGGTGACGTACTTGAAGCGGCGGTCACGCTTCAGGTCGGTGATGCGGGACCCGGCGAGGATGAGGAACTGCTCGATCTCCGCATCGGAAGCGTTCCAGAAATTGCCGTCATGGCGCGGGTTCTCGACCAGCACCTCGTGCGCGCCGACGGAACGCATCTGGTCGTACAAGCCTTCGCCGCGGCGCCCGGGTTCCCCCTCGACATGGTAGATGGGGCTGGGATGCACCATGGCGCGCGCCGACCACGGGCCTCCGGCCACGGGAGGACGGCTGGCAATCACCTGCGTCGGCTGGGGCGTGTCCGGGCAGAAGTTGCAGACCCCGCTTTCGGATGCCGCGGGCGGCTCGTCGCCGGTAATTACCCACGAGCGTGTGATCGGGTCCTTGCGCAGTTCCATGGGTCTAGGTAATCACCCCGCGTTATGCACAGTCAACTTCGATATAATCGCGGCGCTTCCGCGAAATGGAAAACACCTCCACACCGGCGCATGAGACCGGCCCCAGCACGCCGCTGATGCGCCAGTACACCGCCATCAAAAAAGAGCACCCGAATGCCCTGCTCTTCTTCCGGCTGGGCGATTTTTACGAACTTTTTTTCGACGACGCCGTCACCGCCGCGCGCGAGCTGCAGATCACGCTGACCTCGCGGAACAAGGAAAAAGGCACGGCCATCCCCATGTGCGGCGTTCCCTACCACGCTGCCGAGGGCTACATCGCCAAGCTGATCCGCAAGGGGTTTAAGGTCGCCATTTGCGACCAGATGGAAGACCCGCGCGTGGCGAAAAAGCTGGTGCGGCGCGAGGTGACGCGTGTCATCACGCCGGGCACGGCGGCGGACTCTACGCTTGGCTCGGAAGAAAATAATTTTCTCGCTGCCGTGGCACGATCGTCATCGGGCAAGAACGCCGTAGCGGGATTCGCGGCGCTGGACCTTTCGACGGGCGAGTTTCGCGCAACTGAATTTGTGGGCGAAGATGCCGACCGCCGAGTCTTCGAGGAATTGGAACAGTTGCGCCCGCGCGAGGTGCTGTACGGATCGGCGATGCCGCTGTTTGATCTAGATGCGTGTAGGCCGGCCGCCCCCGGCCGGCAATGGGCCGAGACGCCGCTCGACGATTGGGTCTTCTCGCCCGACTATGCCATCCCACTCGTGGAAAATCATTTTGGCGTGCTGTCGCTGGAAGGATTTGGACTGGCGGGGCGTCCGGCGGCAGCGGCGGCGGCGGGCGCGATCCTGCATTACGTCCGCAGCACGCAGCGCGGCACGCTCGAACACGTGGACCGCATCGGTTTCTACGAGCGCCAGAACTGCCTCGTGCTCGACGCTGTCACCGTGCGCAACCTCGAATTGATCGAGCCGCTATTTACCTCCGGCGGCGACCTGACGTTGTTCCGCGCGCTCGATGAGACACGTACGCCGATGGGCAAGCGCCTGCTGCGAAGCTGGATGCTGCGGCCGTCGGTCGAGGCCGAGGAAATCACGGCGCGACTCGATGCGGTCGAGGAATTTACGCGCGACAGCATCGGACGCGAGGAGATGCGGCGTGCGCTTGAAGGCGTGCTCGATTTAGAGCGCCTGCTCAGCCGCGTCACCCTGGAGACGGCGAATCCGCGCGACCTGCTGGCGCTCAGCATCTCGCTCGGCCGCCTGCCCAATGTGCGCGCGGCAGTAACACGGTTCCACGCGGCGCGGGCGAAGTCGTTGCACGAAAGTATCGACGAGCTCGCCGATGTTCGCGAGCAGATCGAGCGCACGATTATCGAAGAACCGCCGCTCTCGCTGGCCGACGGTGGCGTGATTCGCACCGGCGTCGAGGCCGAACTGGATGAGTTGCGCGACCTCAGCCGGAACTCCAAGCAGGTGGTCGCGCAGATCGAGGAACGCGAGCGCCAGCGCACCGGCATCCACTCGCTGAAGGTCAAGTTCAACAACGTTTTCGGCTATTACCTGGAGGTGAGTAAGGCGAACCAGCACCTCGTTCCCGCCGACTACGAACGCAAGCAGACGCTGGTGAACGCCGAGCGCTTCACCACGCCCGAGTTGAAGCAGTACGAGGCGAAAATTCTCGATGCGCAGGAGAAGATCGTCGAAATCGAGCGCCGGTTGTTTGTCGAGCTGCGTTCGGCGATTGCGGCCCACGCCAAGCGCATCCGGCAGACCGCGCTCGCCATAGCCCAGGTGGACGTGCTGGCGAACCTGGCGCATTTGGCCGCAGTCCACAATTACTGCCGTCCACAATTGACGACCGGTGGCGAGATCGAAATTCGCGAAGGGCGGCATCCGGTGGTCGAGCGCGCCGAGTTGACCGGCAGCCAGGACCGGTTCGTCCCCAACGATCTTTACCTGAATTCGACGAGTGATGCGATCGTCGTGCTCACCGGGCCGAACATGGGCGGCAAGAGCACTTTCCTGCGCCAGTCCGCGCTGACGGTGATCATGGCGCAGATGGGGTCGTTCGTGCCGGCGCGCGCGGCGCGGCTCAGCGTAATCGATCGCATCTTCACCCGCATCGGCGCCAGCGACAACCTCGCGCGCGGGCGCTCCACCTTTATGGTCGAGATGACCGAGACGGCGGCGATCCTGAATACGGCGACGCCGCAGTCGCTGATATTGCTGGATGAGGTCGGACGCGGAACCGCGACCTACGACGGATTGGCGATCGCGTGGGCGGCGATCGAGTACCTGCACGCCCGCACCCGCGCAAAGACGCTTTTCGCCACGCACTACCACGAGCTGACCGAACTGGCCGACCTGCTCAGCGGCGTCAAGAACTATCACGTCAGCGTTAAGGAAGCTGGCGGGAGCGTGGTGTTCCTGCGCAAGGTGGAACCCGGCGCGGCCGATAAGAGCTATGGAATCGAGGTCGCCAAGCTCGCCGGACTTCCGCCGGAGGTGATCCAGCGCGCGCGAGAGGTACTTCACGAGCACGAATCGAAAGAACATCAGCTCACGGGGACTCTGGCGCACGACGAGGAAGCGCCCTCGCCCGGCGTGCAGTTGACCATGTTCACGCCGTTGTCGCAGAAGATCGTGGATCATCTGCGCGCCCTGGATCTCAACCGGATCACCCCGCTCGAGGCGCTGAACATTCTAGACGAATTAAAGAAGGAGATTGACTAACAGATGCACGGTTCGCAGATAATCCCAGTCAGCTAAGTGCGATGGCTTCTGCGTGCCAGAACGACTCAACTACGTAGCGTTAATGAATTGAAGCTAAGCGAGAACGCCCTATGAACGGTGAACCGAATCAGCCACGACAGGACGCTGATAGTCCAGCACTCCGGCAACAGATGGAACTTTTCACGTTCTTACGCGAAGAGGCGCAAGCAAACAGGGAGGCCCTGCGTACCGAGGCCGACGCTACCCGAAAACTGTTCACTGTCATTTCCGGCATCGTTGCAATTCCCCTGGCAATTGCTATCGCGATAGCTGGCTGGCTCTGGTCTCATGACCTGAATACGATGAAGGAGGCGATGAAGCAGGAAGGCGAAGCGGCGGCCAAAATCGAAATCAAAAAAATGGACGAGCAGATCGACGAGACGCTGCAATCGCAGTTCCAGAAGGACACAATCCAGAGCACGATCAAGAGTGCCGCCATAGACGCCACTAGGAACGAAGCAAAGCCGCTAATCGAAGCCGGAGTTAAGTCCCAGATTAAAGATGCGGTGGCTCAGCAGAGCGGGATGATTCAGAAAATTGCAACCTCGGCGGTTAACGACAAGGTGCAAAAGACCATAGGCCCATTAGCAAGCAAGGTCGAGGAGTCTGTCGCTGCCATCAGCATTCACGCACTTGTCGCGCGAGCTAACGCCGATGATGCAATGGCATACGACGAACTACTGCGAATCAAAGACGCGCAACCCCCAAACCAGAGGGCTCTGATTAATGGTGTTATCAGCGATAGAGCGAGATACGAACTCAACAACACTTCAGGCATCCTCCGGGTTAATGGGGAAACTCTTAGTTTTTCTTCAATATCGTGCCGAGACCCAAAATCCGCAATCGTGCAACATTCATTGCGTTCTAGTGATGTTCTAACGAGGAAGGGCGTTCTGCAAAGTTGCGCTACGTGGGCAGATGATGACGTGAATTCTCGTATTTTGCCGGATCAAAGTACTTCCGCATTGCAAATTGAGGAAGAGCTGATACCAGAGGTTATGAAGGTTGCGCTGGAAGACCAGTCGCTGAGCGTTCGCGGTGCCGCGTTTTCTATCATCAATGGGCTGTTCAAGCACAGTCCAGGATTTCCGGAACATGCGATTGAACAGCTTGACACTGTCGCCTTGAAATCATGGTGGCGCACAAATGAAGTGAACTTCCAGGCACTGCATTTGCTGTCGAGAGTCTCGTCAAGCAAGAAGAATCTGGATCTCTCTGAACTATATGAACGAATATCTCGACTCAAATCGATGTCTCCTCCCGATCTAAAACCATTCGAAGAAGACGCTCTCGTTCAAATGCGCGAAAATGCCGTGCGGTTTCAGGATGACCGTGAGGCTTTAGTGAAGAAAATGGGACGAAACAGTTGCGCCAGTGTTGCAAGTGATTTCGATTTGCGCTTGCAAGATTGGGAACGAAGACCGGGTGTTGTGGATTTCGACGAATACGGAACTTGGGAGTTGGAATTCTTGGAGACTTGCCCGGTCGAAATGAGCCAGGTGCCGAGACTCGTGCGACTAGCAACTGATTCAAACCAATTGAGCCGGCGATACGCTGCCAGCATGCTCTTGAAGACGTGGGTCGCAGCGAAATTCGATCCGTTCGACAGGCAAGCGATTCAGGAATGGTGGAACCAGCATAAGGGGCAGTACAGCAAATAGCCGCGCCTCAACGAACCGATTTCCGAACGCGGCTATCTGGCGCCCAACTATTTCCTGCGGGACCCGACACAGGGCAAATCAATCCTGCCGTTGCATGCGTCCGGTTTGCCCCTCCAAACCCAATGAGTTACCCTTTGTGTCTTCATGCCACGCACTTCTTCTCTCGATCTTCGCGAGCAGGTTGGCCAACAGCTGCTGATGGGCTTTGACGGCACCGAGTGCTCGGCCCGTCTGCGCTCCACGTTTTCTTCCCTCCAGCCCGGCAGCATCATTCTGTTCAAGCGCAACATCACCGGCGCGGAGCAGACCTGGCAACTGTTGCGCGACGCGCAATCCTCGATCCGTACGCCGGCACTGTTGTGCGTGGATTTGGAAGGCGGCACGGTCGATCGACTGAAGGATGTATTTGCTCCCGCGCCCGCCGCCCGAGACGTCTTCGCCACCGGCAATCGCAAGCTCTGGCGCAAGCACGGACGCACCCTGGCCGACGAGTGCCGCGCCCTCGGCTTTAACGTGGACTTTAATCCCGTCACCGATATCGGTTTCGCGCCCTCGCAATCGGTGCTCACCACGCGCACCGCGTCCGACGATCCGGAAGACGTTGTGAAGTTTGCCAAGGAAGTCCTCAAGGGCATGAGCGATGGCTGCGTGATCGGCTGCGGCAAGCACTTTCCCGGCTTGGGCGAGGCGAACCTCGACACGCACAAAGAGCTGCCCACCATCGCCAAAGACGCGAAGAAACTCTGGAACGAGGACCTGCTTCCCTATCGCAAACTGCACCGGCAGATGCCGATCGTCATGATCGCGCACGCGGCATACCCGTCGATGACGAAGGACAATAC
>JBOGLI010000713.1:0-2808 GCA_050746165.1 Terriglobales bacterium
GATGTACTTGCTCTCGCGCACCTGCTGGACCCCGTCGATCCTCATGAGGAGCCGCTGGATCCATTGCTCCTTGTCGGGCAGGAGCGCCCTCGGGGTGCGGACGAGGATGGCGTGGCTCTCAAGTACCGTCCCGACTTCCCGGAGGTGGTTGGCCTCGAGGGTCGAACCCGTCGAGACCAGATCGCAGATCAAATCGGCCCTGCCGAGTCGCGGGGCGATCTCCACCGAACCTGAGAGCCTCACGATCTCGGCGCTCACGTGCCGATCGCGAAGAAACCGCTCAAGAAGGTAGGGATAGGTGGTGGCGATGCGCCGTCCCTGGAGTGCTTCCACACCCGGATAGAGAAAGTTCTCCGGTACCGCAAGCGAGAGCCGGCAACGGCCGAACTCAAGGTTGCGCAGGGGCGCCAACTCAACGCCCTCCGCCCGAAATCCGAGCGCCAGACGCCTCTCCTCGAGGACGTTGAGTCCGACGAGCCCCAGATCGCAGACGTCTTCCCGTACGAGGTCTGGAATGTCGTCGTCGCGCACGAAGAGTACGTCGAGTGGCATGTTCTCGCCGTACCCCAAGAGCTGATCCTTGCCGCGAGAGAGCTTGAGGCCACAACGGGCCAGCAGATCCAGAGAGGGGTCGGTCAGCCGACCCGCCTTCTGTACGGCGAGTTTGAGACGCCCGGCGTCTATGGCGCCTCCTATGCGTGAGCCGTGGCGTGAGCGGGGCGCCGGGTCGCTTGGAGTCTGCGCGAGGCGGTGTCATACCCGCCGTGGCCGCCAGTGAGGAAGCGGGCGACACGGCCAATCGTAGTAAGGCTCACCCCGGTAAGGCGGTGGATTTCACGATAGGACAGCGATCGCTTCAGGGGCTCGACGACTGCCCAGCGATCGGCCATCGCCTGGATTTCGGCCGGTGTGCACAGATCGCGCAGAAACGCGCGCACTTCGTCAACGGTCTCGAGTGCCGCAAGCGCACCGCAGAGATTCCTCTCGGCGAGGACCTCCTCACGCGGGCTGATGTTGTCGTGGGATTTCACTTCGTACTAATGTACTAGTACATTAGTACACTGGCAAGTGCCAAATGATCAGTACTCCGCACGGGCTTCATCCATCTCGGAGCGCGCGGATGAGCCCCTTTCTGATTGAATGCGCTCATAAATTTCCTGTCGGTGGACCGGGACACTCTTCGGAGCGCTCACTCCGAGGCGTACCTGACCGTGTTTGATGGCAAGCACGGTAACGATCACGTCATCGCCTATGCGAACCGTCTCGGCCGGACGCCGCGTCAGAACGAGCATAAATTTCCCCCGGAAAGTGTTGCTTATTGTCGGCGACGCGAGCGCAGAAACTCTTGGCCCTCCTTCGCCCCGTAATATAAGAGCGCCCGGGGACTGAAAGTGGACCCTCCGGGGAGGCTCTGGCGGCCGGCGTGTGAGAACTCTCGGGGTCAGGGGTCCATTTTCGAGGCTTCAGCGCTCTTAGGTGGGCTACTGCGACCGTTGCAAGCCGCAGTAGCGATGCTTGGACTTTTCCCCTACTAGCTGCGGCTGCGAGAGCGGCCGCAGTTTTTTTACACAGGCGCCGCGCTAATGTTGAGAGCGGCGTTTCCATCCGCGTATCGAATGCCCGGGCGGCATCTCGACATTGCGAACCCTTTGTACGCCGCGTTTGACGATGCTGAATAATTACTGCCGTGTGCGCTGCGTCACGGCGTCGTAAGAGTCAAACCGTACACTGCGCGCGCTCCGAAACGTCGACTAAGGATTTACATCATGGAACTGATCGCATTGTCCCTCACGGGCGCTGTCGCGCTTCTTCTCGGTCATATCTCTATCCTGATTGGCCGCAGGTTGTTCGGCACGAAGTAGGTCAACGATCGATTGTTGCCGAGGTCATTCGCATCGCGGGAGTCTTGCGCTAGAATGTCGGTACGCGCCGATTTGACTTGCAGCTTGCGGGCGCGAAAGAAATACGGCTGTGCGACCTGTTAGACCGCACAGAACGTTGCGTGATTCATGCCCCCACATGGATTACGCAGCGAGTAGGCAGCGATTCCTTCGGGATAGCTGCTGAATGCTAAGCGGTAAAGCCAAGAGAGTAATTGTCTCGGCGGCGCCCGCGCCGCGGGGAGACCCGTTGTACAACCAACGGTAGCCTAGAGATCGGTGCGCCTCGGGTAACTGAAGCGTGCTAAGCGATCTCGACAATGGAGCCATGCCGACGAGGCATCCGCACTCACTCGCGAGGGTGGTGCGGGAGTCTGCCAGCAGCAAGGGCGGATGAGGCGCTAGGCTGGGTGAGGATGACTAACTGAGGTGAACTGTCGTAACCGTCGTTATTTTTAGCAGGCCAAAGCTGCTGATAGGCCTGGACCAAAAGGTAGGTGGCCGGGTTGCTCCGCTAGCTGTTCGGGGCACGTTGTTATTTCGAGCCATCGGCGGATAGGCAGAGTCAGAGTCACTCGGGTTATTCACTTGGAACAGGGTAAGCCCGTCATCTCGCCCGCAAGGGCAGGCCGAGCGAAAGCGACGCTGAAGGGAGGGCAGGTAAAGGAAGGCGGAGAAAGCGAATGCTGGTCTGTAATGGATCGGATAGGGGTTGAAACATGATCCCGCTCGAAAGGGAGCTGACTTCCGTCGGGTCTCACGTCACGAGAGAACTAGTAGATCCGCAATGGAGAATCTGCAAGTGAGTACGTCGAACTCGACGTCTGCGATCTCCGCGGCGCCCAAAGACTGGGCCCACATTGATTGGGCACATATCGAGGGCGTCGTAAGACGGCTGCAGGTGCGTATCGTGAAGGCAGTACAGGTC
>JBOGLI010000714.1:0-3316 GCA_050746165.1 Terriglobales bacterium
ACCAGCCAGCACTCGAATGGCGACATGATCGCGCCCGCCGATTTCTGGATAAACGCCAAGTGCTCGGCTTGCTCCTGCTTTGTGCACACGACGACACCGCCGAGACCATCGCTGTGCCCGTTGAGGAATTTCGTGGTCGAGTGCGTCACCATGTCGGCGCCCAACGCGATCGGCCGCTGAAAATAGGGCGACATGAAGGTGTTGTCCACGATCAGCTCGCATTTTTTCCGCCCTGCGATGTCGGCGATCACGGCGATGTCGCTGATCGTCATCAGTGGATTGGTTGGCGTTTCGACGTAGATGTAGCGCGTGCTCTTGCGAATCGCCTTCTCCACCGCGCGCGTATCGGAAGTGTCGACGTAGGTGAATTCGAGGCCATAGTGGACCAGTACTTGGTTGAACAGCCGCGGCACCCCGCCATACACGTTATGCGAGCAGACGATGTGCTCTCCGGCTTTCATCATCGTGGTAATGGCGGTCACCGCCGCCATGCCGCTGGCGAAGACGCGAGCCGCCATCCCGCCTTCCACCGCCGCCAGCGATTCCTGCAGCCGGTCGCGAGTGGGGTTGGTCACGCGCGCATATTCGTAGCCCAGCCGCGGCTTTCCCAGCTCTTCCTGAACGTAGGTGGAGGTCGCGTAGATGGGAACGGTGACGGCGCCGGTCAGCGGCTCCGGCTCTTGTCCAGCGTGAACGCAGGTGGTGGAAAAACCGCGAGAATCATTCTTCTTCATAGGATGTCGATTGCAGGAACTTATCGGAATGTGATTTGCAATTTGAAATTTGAAAATTTGAAATTTCCAATTCTTTTTACGGTCCTTCAAAAATGTTCTTCGACAGATACCGCTCGGCGGAATCGGGAATGATGGTGACCACTTTCTTCCCGGCTCCCAGCTCCTTCGCCACCTGCACCGCGCCATGCACGGCCGCGCCGCCGCTGGATCCGGAGAATACGCCCTCTTCGCGTGCCAGCCGCCGCACCATGTCGAACGCCGGCCAGTCAAAGACGGTGATCACCCTGTCGGCCAGTTCCATGTCCGCGGTCTTGGGAATGAAGCTCGACCCGATGCCTTCCACCTTGTGGTCGCCGGACTCGCCGCCGCCATAAATCGAGCCCTGCGACTCCACCAGGTACGCCTTCGCGTTCGCATTTCGTTCCTTGACGTAGCGTGCGACCCCGCTAAACGTTCCGCCCGTTCCCGCGCCGAGCACAATCGCATCTACTTCTCCGCGCATCTGCTCCCAGATTTCCCGGCCGGTGGTTTCGTAGTGATAATTGGGATTGGCGCGGTTTTCAAATTGCCCTGCCATGAAGCTGCCCGGAATTTTCTTCGACAGCTCCTGCGCCCGCTGGATCGCCCCCGTCATGCCTTCGTCGTCGGGCGTGCGGATCACCTCCGCCCCCAGCGCCTGCATCAGGACGACCTTCTCCTTGGCGAATTTCTGCGGAATACAGATGATCACGCGATATCCACGGTTGACGCCGATCAGCGCAATGCCGATACCGGTGTTTCCCGCCGTCGCTTCCAGGATGGTCGCGCCCGGCTTCAGCCGTCCCTCGGCCTCGGCGCGCTGAATGATGCCCACTGCCGCGCGGTCCTTCACGCTTCCGCCCGGGTTGAGGAACTCCAGCTTGGCATACACGTCGGCCGACCCAGCCGGCGGAATGCGGCGTAGATGAAGGATGGGCGTTTCACCGACCAGTTCCGTTATGTCCTCGGCGACACGCATTCGTGAGCTTGGCAGCGTCATGGATGGCACCCGAGCAGGGTAAGAGAGCGGAGGGAGGAAGGTCAATGGCGGAAGCACAAGACCGAAAGCCATTTTCGATTGTCGATTTTCGATTGTCGATTGATGATTTCGTCGAACTGGATGTCGAGTCCCCTGAAAAGCAGGCTGCGGCTGGAGCGAGACTGAACTGAAACTCTTACGGCGCCACCGGCCAGGGCTCCGCCGAGAGATCATAGTATGACCTGATGTCTGCGTGTCCGGCCAGGGTGTCGCGTTCGCGGCCATCCACCAGGAACTTGACCCGTCCGACATTCGGCAGGTTTGCCGCCAGCGTCTGCGCCATCGACGCCAGCGTCATTTGCTCAACCAGCACGCCTGACCGGTGACCGTCAGCGAACGCGTTGTTCAGGTCCACGATGGCCGTATCGGGCGCGACCACGAACACGGCATTCACATCCGCATCGTCGGCGAGCGGATGGTGCGAATTCTTCTGCTGGTACGCGCTAACCAGCGCCCGCATGACCTGGAGCGCGCGCGCGCTCAGCTCGGCAGGAAGCGCGGTGTTGACCGTCTCCTTATGCAGCATTTCGTCGTCGTCGTTGGCGACATACAGCGTCAGGCTCTCGGCTTTTCCGCTCACCGGTGGCGGGACGGGCCGCGCATCCACCGCCCGCACCGGCAATTGCTCGGCCCGGCGCTTCAGCTTCAGTGCGTAGTAGCCCATCACGGCAACCGCCACGACCAGCACGAGCAGCGCGATCTTCGACCGCCTGGTCACTTGCGCGCCTCCAACGTTCGCCGTCCGGCGGCAATCGCCTCCGCCAGCGCGGCGCAGATGCGCTGCTGATATTCCGCCGATTGCAACGACGCGATTCCGCCCTTGTCAGGCAATACTTCCACCTCGACGGCGGCGCTCGTCAGATGCGGCAGCGGCTGCAATTGCGCCGAACCTTCCGCGTGATCGACGGAGAACTGCGCCAGTTGAGCCGCGATTCCGTCCGCCAACTCGCGGCTGCGGTCCAGGTAGGCTGCCTGCGCCATATTCCATGGCGCCATGGTGCCCGCCGGCTGAAGGTTCGCACTCATTCGGGCGGTATAAATCCGTACTCCTCGTCCGACGCTCCCTGCGTGCACTCCGATATATACGGCCGCCCGCGCCGTGTTTGCGGCGATGGCTCGATCGTCGGCAGTGAGCGTCGTGTCCCCATCACGCAGCAGGACTGCCGTAATACCGGCGCGATCGAGGGCCGTGCGCAACTTCCGCGCGATGGTGAGGGTCAGGTCCTTTTCATTGAACCCTGCCTCCAACACCGCACCACGATCATCGCCTCCATGTGCCGGGTCGATAACGACGAGAAACCGTGGCCTGGGCGGCGCGACCGCAGGGCCGGGTGGGGCTACTGCGACGCCCGGCGCTGCGATCTGTGGCGCCGCCACCACCGGTTGCGCTGGCGTTCGCGGTTTCTCCACCGCCTGCGGCGCTGCGCCGATCGTGATGGTCTTGCCGTCATCTCCGAAGGTGGCCATAAGCGGCACCGTCCCGGCCACGGTCAGGACCGGTGTACCACCGGCTTCCGTGTATGTA
>JBOGLI010000715.1:0-3790 GCA_050746165.1 Terriglobales bacterium
GTCTGGGGCCGGCTTGCTCCTTCGAACGACCGCACGATCGTCCGTACGCCACGAATAGGATCTTCAACGGTGAGCGAAATGAATACCGGTACGTTGCCGTGGAGAAAATCAAACACGTCCTGATTGATACTCTTCTTGAACTCTGCATCCTGCCAGATGTCATCGCCTTCGGAGCCCAAACAGGCGTCAATTAATCGAAGCACAGTGGTCTTGCCGACGCTGTTACCCGATTCCTGCAGATTCGTGGTGGGCTTGTCGAGAATGAGATTCAACCCTTGTTTGAAGTTGATCCGCCTGACCACGGAATCGGCTCGCCTAATTGTCAGCTCACTTAGTTGCATCTGAGATGATCCCGTTATCGTCGAGTCGTATGGCGTCAACAAGAAACAGCCAAGCGGCGGCCGATGTGACTTGCATCGGTGACACTGGGCGATTGATGATTCGGCTCATCTTTTGCTGGAGCTCCAGCAGATCACATGTACGGTTGGGAGCTTGCCGCAGCGCCTGCAAAGCAATCGCGCCGAGATAATACGCGCAGTTCCACGGATTTTGTTCACGTGGCAATAGCATATTAAGGCTTTTCCAGAACCTCGCACTCAATCACTGCGTCAGCAACAACCAACGAAACGGCAAGATGCGCTATTTCCTCAGCGACCTTAATATTGGTGGACTTCTTGTAGTCTTCAACCAGAATCGCGATCACTCGCTCAACGATGCTGCCGGCGTTCGCTCGGACAAATTTGAGCTTCTCCGCGGGATCGGTGGGAAGCAGCGTTTCATATGCAACGCTGGCCTTTCGGCGCACCAGATAACGGGCGTCGGCATTCTGTTGTTCCACGCCTTCGTAAGCCTTCTCCAGCACGAAAGCGTGGCGCGTCCAATCGGTAAGGACTCGGTGCGTGACGGGCAGGTCGTTATGCTCGACCTTTTTTGAGACTTCAGGAGGGACAGGCCGACGTCCGCCCTTCCCGTATTCGGAGAGGCTCTGCTCCGAGAAAAACACGATCAGAGACCCCAAAAACGAAGGCAGTTCCCGGTCTACCTTCTGGTCGGATGCAAGACTGAACTGGATCGTGTCGGCGTTCACGTTCACAATTGGGGCGTGCATATCCCCGCCAACGGCCGTGCTCCCGTTTGTCGCCGAAACTCTTGTGTCCGTCATCTCGACATCAGGTGCGTCGCGTGCCAAATCACAGCGATAATTCCGATGATCTCAACAACAATAGAAGCAATCGTTAGCCCGTGCCCGCCGTGCTCGCTCCTGATGTGGGAAGCGACATTAATGTTCGTGACATGGCCTGTGCTGTTACCGCCGATTGCCACAGATCCATCGCTGGCATGAACAGATCGAGTCGGCGGTCGGCGCCGCTTGGCCGCCACGAACAGCACAGCTCCTACAATCATAAGAGCAACGCCTGTGTACAGATCACCATTCATACTATGGAGGCAGGTGGAAAACCGAGGATAGAACAAACTCTCGTTTTCTCCAAACGAACAGTGCGACGACGAACGTGCTGATCGTGGGGAAACCAGGCACAGACCGAACGTTTTCTGAACCCAACTCCGGCCCGTCTTGTCACCCTCATCCGTGACCCACGTCACCGACACGGCTCCGCCCACCCTCTATTCTCAACGCGTGCGTACAAACGCGACAGGGATCAGTGTCCCTGAATGCCTGCCCTCACCGGCGGGCATTTGTTCTTTGACAACAAGAAATCTTGGGACTCTTGGGAGAACTCAGCCAAACCCTTGGGAGACCTAGGTTGCCGGCGCGTAAGTTGCTGATTTCAATAGAGCGTGGAGGGGGAGTGGGTATTTACGCGGCCGCCATGTACGAATTAGTAATGGCGTGGCCCGCCGCGGCGGGCGTTACCCTCGTGCGCGGCCGCCCTACCGCCGTCCTGCTGCTTTGGCCTTCACTTTCTTGCGCGATTTGTGCGCCGCCTTGAAGGTCGATCCCTGCGTCGCGCTGTCATGAATGTCGCCGAAGACGCGCGCGAAGATCTTGTCGACGTTGCGGAGCTGGCGGCGTAAGTCAAAGGCGCGGTCGATTTCCTCGCGCGGCACGCGTCGCGCAATTTCCGGATCCGCCTCGATCAGCTTGCGGAAGTTCAGACCCTCGTTCCAGGCGCGCATGGCATTGACTTGCACGATGCGGTAAGCGTCTTCGCGCAGGACGCCGCTCTCGACCAGGTCGAGCAGCAATTGGCCGCTGAACACCAGCCCGCCGGTGCTCTCCAGATTTGCCATCATGCGTTCCGGGTAAACGCGCATGCGCTCGATTAACGTCGCCGTTTTGTCGAGCAGATAGTCGGCGAGGATGGTGGAATCCGGCAGGATGACGCGCTCGACGGAAGAATGCGAGATGTCGCGTTCGTGCCACAGCGCGACGTTTTCGAACGCCGCCTGCGCGTTCGAACGC
This sequence comes from Terriglobales bacterium, assembly GCA_050746165.1. Classification (GTDB taxonomy): domain Bacteria; phylum Acidobacteriota; class Terriglobia; order Terriglobales; family Acidobacteriaceae; genus DAISJI01. Next base: position 2,423 of record JBOGLI010000715.1, read on the forward strand.
ACCACGCGCGCCAATCCGCTGATCTGCTCGAGGGTAACGGGATTGCGCTTGTGCGGCATGGCCGAGGAGCCTTTTTGTTTTTCGCTGAAAAACTCCTCCGCCTCGCGGACTTCGGTGCGCTGCAGGTGGCGAATTTCGACCGCGATCTTGTCGAGAGACGAGCAGATCACGGCGAGGGTGGCAACGTAGTTGGCGTGGCGATCGCGCGAGATCACCTGGGTGGTAATCGGATCGACGCGCAGTCCAAGGCGGGCGCAGATGGCTACCTCCATCTCGGGATCGAGGTGGGCGAAGTTGCCGACGGCGCCGGAAAACTTGCCGACGCGGATGTCCTCCGCGGCGCCGGCGAAGCGGTCGCGGTTGCGCGTCATCTCGGCGTACCAATTGGCGAGCTTCAAGCCGAAGGTGATGGGCTCGGCATGAATGCCATGGGTGCGTCCGATCTGCGGGGTGTCCTTGAATTCGAAGGCGCGGCGGCGCAGAACCTCGCGCAGGCGCTCGATGCCGGCAAGGATGCGCTCCGACGCGGCCTTCAATTGCAGGGCCTGCGCCGTGTCGACGACGTCGTTGGAGGTGAGGCCGTAATGGAGCCAGCGCGATTCCGGACCGATTTTTTCGGCGACGGCGGTGGTGAAGGCGATGACGTCGTGCTTGACCTCGGCTTCGATCTGCTGGATGCGGGCGAGTTCGAAGTCGCCCTTGCGGCGGATGGCGCGCGCGGCGCTGCGCGGCACGACGCCGGCTTCGGCAAGCGTTTCGGTGGCCGCGATTTCGACGGCCAGCCATTGGCGGAACTTGTTTTCGTCGCTCCAGATGTGGCCCATCTCAGGGCGGGTATAACGGGCGATCAAGGGCGGCACCTCCTGAACAGGGCATTGTAATGGACGGCAAACAATATCGTGCCGGGACCATCGAATCATTGACACTCGGGAAGGGCGCGGGTAGAGTGAAGTCGCCAAATAAATGTGTCATGATGCGAGATAATTGTCGGACGAAAAAGCTGATCCTGCTGATGGCGCTGGTCGCGCTCATCGGCGCCGGGTTTGGCTACCTGTCGGACGATTTGTCGCCTGCCGTGGTTTCCTACGCTGACGATCCCGGGGGCCCCGCTCCTACCGGTAGCCTGGCAATCGTAGATGCGTCCGACCCGCTGTTCGCGCCCATTCAGGCGATGCGAGCGGCAAGCACGCCAGTTGTAACGTCGCTATCCGAACTGTCATTGTCTCGCACTGCATTGCCGGCGGCGCACATGCCCGCAAGCGTGCTCACACTCCCGCAGCGCTGCTGAAATCCCGCGCGGCGATCCCAGTCTTGTTTATTCCCCTTTCGTGCTATTTATATCGCGTTACGAGGAGAGCCGAATGAGCC
>JBOGLI010000716.1:0-3126 GCA_050746165.1 Terriglobales bacterium
GAAGTTCTCCGCTTGCGCCTCCTCGCGATTCTTGAAGCGGATCTGGTCGAGCTTGGTCACCCCGTCGACGATCTCGGCCACATCGTCGCCAAAGCGCTGAGCGATGTCCGATTTCGCGATCGGCGTGTCCTCGATGACATCGTGCAGGATCGCGCTCACGATCGTGTCGGCATCGAGATGCAGGTCGGCCAGGATCTCGGCCGCCGCGACCGGGTGCGTGATATAGGGCTCGCCCGAGATGCGCGTCTGCCCCTGGTGGGCGGCGGCGCCGAATTCAGCAGCGGTGCGAATGCGCTCGACCTGCTCGGGCGGCAGGTAGACGGCGACCTTGGCTAGCAGCTCCTTGACCCCCGGCGTGCCGCGCTTCGCGCCTGGCAACAATCCCAAGAGCGAAGACGCATAATCCACAACCGCCTCGCTGGAGAGTGCCTCGAGTCTCTTGGGGTTTAGAGCTCGCGGTCGATGAGGCCGAACTGCGGCGCGCGGAAGGTCGCCTCGTTATCGGCATCGGGCACCAGGGGCTCCTGGCGCGGTTCGGGCTCACGCAGCATCTCCGGCGTGATGTTGCCGGCGGCGATCTCGCGCAACGCCAGCACCGTGGCCTTGTCGTTCTCGATCGGAACGGTGGGCTCGGCGCCGTTGGCCAGACGCCGCGCGCGCTGACTGGCCAGTAGCACCAGTTGGAACAGGTTATCGACGTTCTGCAGGCAGTCTTCGACGGTCACTCGGGCCATGGCAATGAATTTCCTGAAAATACCGCTAGTTGCCCATCGAGTGTACTGCATCGGCGCCGCACCGCGCCAGCGCCGCACGATGCGCCGTGGCCGCTTCAGGGCACCAGTTCGCGGATCAGCTCCCGGATCTCGGGACGGCGCGCGCGCAGCCCCTCCCCGCCCCCGTCCAGGATCGCTCCGAGCTCCTGCGCGGCCTGCTCGAAACGGTCGTTGACCACGAGGTAGTCGAATTCATCATAGTGCGACATGTCCGCGGCGGCGTCCGCCAGGCGCCGCGCGATGGTCTCGGCAGTGTCGGTGCGCCGCTCGCGCAGCCGCCGCTCGAGCGCTGCGCGCGAGGGCGGCAGAATGAAGATGCTCTTGCAACCGGCCATGGCGCGGCGCACCTGACGCGCGCCCTGCCAGTCGATCTCGAGCAGCACGTCCTTGCCGGCGGCGAGCTTGTCCTGGATCTGCTCGCGCCCAGTGCCGTAGAAATTGTCGAACACGCTCGCGTGCTCGAGAAAGGCGCCCTCGTCGACCAGCCGATGAAATTGTGCCGGCGTGACGAAATGGTAGTCGCGGCCCTCGAGCTCCTGCGCCCGCGGCTTGCGCGTGGTGTGCGAGACCGAGACCACGAGGTTGGGGTGCGAGTCGAGCAGCGCCTTCACCAGGCTGGTCTTACCGGCCCCGGATGGTGCGGAGATGACGAACAGCTGGCTCATATGAAGAGGCGCGCTCGCTCGGTGCCGGCTGGCAGGTTGCTTTTCAAGGATAAAGCGTCAGGCGTGGTAGGTGATCGACCCATCCGTCTCGCTGATCTTCTTTTCCGCGATCATTCGCTCAACCATCGCCCGAGCATCCGCCTCAGTGGCGTTCTTGGAAAAGCGCGAATGCAGATGCGCCACGAGGCCCTTCAGTTTGCGCGGACGCCGGTTCCGTTCGAGGCTGACAAGCCAGTTCCAGGCGTCCTGCCATTGCGAGGCGGCTTTGGGCGAAGTCTTTTCCGGCAAAGTTTTCCGTTCCGGAAATGCTTCGGCAAGACCGGTGGCACGTCGTACGGCAAAACCACGTCCCGCGAGATGCTTGATGAGCGGATCAAATCCCTTGTCCCGCGATAACACGATACATCGGCTCGCAGGAGCTTTGGCCAGGAACTCGCCCATATAGAACGCGATGTGAAAATCCAGGGCGTTCTTCCCTTGGCCCTCGATATCGATCGGCACAAAGCGCTCCCCGAGCTTCAGGGCCGCACGAAGGAAGTCGGTTGGGACTGTCTTCTGCGACGCGCCAAAGAAGAACGGAACCCGAACCCCGGCCGGAATGAGGCCCAGCTCGATCTTGCCCAGATTCTCATAATCCACCAGCAGCACAACTTCATTCATGGGCCTCTCCCGGTCATGCCCCGTGCATATCCCCGTCGATCGACAGTACCTGACCTGAAATCGATTTGCCGGCATCAGACGCCAGAAACACCGCGAGCGCAGCGATGTCGTCCGGGTCCACCAGCTCTTTCAACGACTGGTTTTGAAGACCGAGGCGTTTCTCTTCTGCGATCGATCGACCTGACAGTTGTGCGCGACCCTGGAACACTCGTTCCGCCCGTTCGCCTGCTACGGCACCGGGGGCGATAGCATTCACGCGAATCCCGTGCTCGCCCAACTCCATCGACAGCGTCTTGGTAAAGCCGATCAACGCCCACTTCGTTGCCGAATAGGCGCTGCGATTGGCATAGCCGAAACGTCCCGCCGCCGACGACAGGTTGATCACGACACCGCAGTCCGACTCGATCAGATGCGGGATCGCATTGCGCGTGACATCGAACGTACCAGTCAGGTTGACGCGGACCACGGCGTCCCAATCTGCCGGATCAAGCGCATGCACCGGCTTTGTAGGCCCTCCAATGCCGGCACAATTGATGAGCACATCCAGGCCGCCCATGCGTCGCGCCGCATCGGCAACCATCGCTGTGACCTCCGCCCGATCGCCCACGTCGCACCGGAGCGTAAGAAGCCCCGGCAGCTCGCGCTCCGCGCGCTGCAAGGCGACATCATCGATGTCACAGATGTACACACGCGCACCGTTGACATGAAACGCACGGGCGATGGCAAGACCGATGCCCGAGGCGGCTGCAGTGATGAGCACTTTCTTCATAAGTGTCTTGCGAGTGGAGTATGCGGGCAAGTAACTCCGCCCTTGCGTTTATGGAAGAGGTATACCACTTTTGCAACAGTACGGCAGAGCTGGGTTGTCTCGAGGCGGCGAAATTGACGTGTCATTCGACACAATTAGGATGTTTAATCACCGGTGGGGTGTGTATCAGAAATGGAGTCGTCGATGAACAGCGTACAGGTCGACCAGAAAAGCTATGAGATGCCCCCGCGGGTGGGGATCAGCATCGCGCATTTTCTCA
>JBOGLI010000717.1:0-4203 GCA_050746165.1 Terriglobales bacterium
CCGGCAGTCTGCAGAATCAGCTCGGCGACGCGCGAACAGGCGGCGGGCGTGATGCCGATGTCGGCGCCACGCTAGAAGCGGTGCGAGGCGTCGGTATGCATGGCGTGACGGCGCGCGGTGCGACGGATCGAACCGGGGTCGAACCACGCTGACTCGATCAAAACGTTCTTCGTGCGCTCGGTGATCATGGTGTCGAAGCCGCCCATGACGCCCGCCAGCGCGACGGGTTTCACCGCGTCGGCAATGACGAGATCGTCGGGATGAAGCTCACGATCGACGCCGTCGAGCGTCTTCAGCTTCTCGCCTTTGCGAGCGCGGCGGACGATGATGTTGCCGCCCTTCAGCGTGTCGAGATCGAAGCAGTGCGTGGGATGGCCGATCTCCTGCAGCGTGTAGTTGCTGGCATCGGCGACGTTGGAAATCGCGCGCGAATCGACGAGCGCGAGGCGCTGCGCGATCTTCTCCGGCGAGGGGGCGATCTTAACGCCGCGAATAACTTGGGCGGTGTAACGGGGGCAGCCGTCGGGGTCGTCGATCTCGATCGTGAACGTAGCGCTGGCATCCTTGCCGGCAGTTCCGCCGGCGTCCACGCCGGCTTTCGCCACAACCGAACGTAAATCGCGGCCGTAAATCGCGGAGCAGTCGCGCGCGACGCCGTAGTGGTTCATGGCGTCGACACGGTTGGGCGTGATATCGACGTCAAAGACCATCCGCTCGCCCTCGCCTTCGATACTCTCGACGGAGATGCCGGCGAGGGTCAGATCTTCAGCGAGCTTCCGGCCGTCCACCGGAACATCGACGAATTCACGCAGCCAACTGGGGATGATCTTCATTCAACGACCGTATTTCGTATCTCGTATTTCGTATTCCGGCCCGAGATACGGGATACGAAATACGAAATACGCGTTTTCACGCAAACTGCTCCAGGAACCTCACGTCCCCGTTAAAGAACAACTGCAGGTCGGTGACGCCGTAGAGCATGGCGGCGATGCGGTCCACTCCCATGCCGAAGGCGAAACCGCTGACCCGCTCCGGGTCGTAATCGACGAATCCGTACAGCGCCGGATCGACCATGCCGGAGCCCAGCAATTCGATCCAGCCGCTGGCCTTGCAATTCGGACAGCGGTTCGCGCCCTGGTATCCCGATCCGCCGCAGAAAATGCAGCTCACCAGCACCTCGGCGCTGGGTTCGGTGAAGGGGAAAAACGACGGGCGGAAGCGCGTCTTCACCGACGAACCGAACAATTCTTTCATCGCGTGGTCGAGCGAGCCCTTCAGGTCGCGAAAGGTGATGTTCGTGTCCACTGCGAGACCTTCGACCTGGTGAAACATGGGCGAGTGGGTGGCGTCGGGCGCGTCGTTGCGATAGACGCGGCCGGGAATCACCACGCGGACCGGGGGCCGCTGCTTCTCCATGGTGCGAATCTGCACCGGCGAGGTGTGCGTGCGCAGCAGCAGGCGGTCGCGCGCGGCCTTGTTCTCCTGGCCGGCGATGAAGATGGTGTCCTGCATGTCGCGCGCCGGGTGATTGGGCGGAAAGTTGAGCGACTCGAAATTGTAGTAGTCGGTTTCGATCTCCGGCCCCTCGGCAACGGAGTAGCCCATGTGCTGGAAGACGCGGACGATGTCGTTGCGCGTGCGCGTGATGGGGTGCTCGGCGCCCAGCGGACGGCGCGTGCCGGGCAGGGTGACGTCGAGGGCTTCGGATGAAACGTCGAATTCGGTTCCGACGATATTTTGGCGCGCTTTTTCAATCGTTAGTTCGACATTAATTTTCAGTCGATTGACGAGTTGCCCAATGACACGCTTCTGCGGTCCGGGAGCGGCTTTCAGCCAGACGTCATTGATTTGTGTCAGGATGCCATTCTTACGGGCCATCCAGCGATCGCGCAGCGTCTTCCAGTCGTTCTCATTTGAAACGGCAGCGATCTCTTGGTCGAGGGCGGTGCCAAGTTCATCCTCAACTCGCATCAGCGCGTCGGGAGAGTAATCATCGAGTTTGGCAACCGTGTAGGCCATCCGTATCGTCCCTAACGGGACTCGGGAAATAATAAAGCGAATTCGTACCCAGGACTTTGTCCTGGGCTACCAGCGAACCGTCCCTTCGGGACTGCAAAAGCAGGCCGCCCGTGGATGGAAAAAACAAACCGCGGATTGGCGCGGATGAATTGTATATCCGCGTTCATCCGCGTAAATCCGCGGCTGCTGTTTTGGCTAAGAGCTAACAGCTAAAAGCTAATCGCTGGTCTCAAGCGGCGTTCGCGGCCTTCGCCTGCTCGGCCAGCTTGGTAAACCCGCCGGGGTCCTGGACGGCGATGTCGGCCAGGATCTTGCGGTCCAGCTCGACGCCGGCCTTTTTCAGCCCGCTGATGAACTTGCTGTAGCTGATGCCGTTAGCGTTGGCGGCGGCGTTGATGCGCACGATCCACAGCGAACGGTACTGGCGCTTCTTCTGCTTGCGGCCGGTGTAGGCGAACTTGAGGGCGCGCTCCACCGACTCTTTTGCCGATCGGTAGAGCTTTGACTTGGTTAAGAAAAAACCTTCTGCGCGATCTAATATCTTTTTCCGCTTGGCGCGGCGCTTGGTTCCACGTTTTACGCGAGGCATTGTCTCTCCTTTTTATGTGTTCGCCAGCCGAGGGCGGCTGGCCTGCGTTCAGGCCGCTGGAGGTAAGGAGCGGAAGCTCGACCTCTTCACAAGCCGTGGCTTTCTTGCCGACAGCGGATGGCTGTCAGCCGAGAGCCGTCTAGTAGGGGATCATCCGCTTAAATTTCGCGGTGTCCGCCTTGTCCATGATGACATCTTTGTCCAAGTGACGCTTCTTCTTCGTCGTCTTGGTGGTAAGGATGTGACGAGCAAAAGCGTGACCGCGCACCACTTTACCGGTGCCGGTCTTGCGAAAGCGCTTGGCTGCGCCGCTATGGGTCTTCAGTTTCGGCATAACATTCCCTTTGAACGGGTAATTGCGTAAGCGGGTAATCGGGCGATGGAAGGCTGCGCGGGGGCACAAGCCGGACGGTAACCCTAACGACCGTACGCGAATTGTTTATTGTAGCGTATGCGGGGGAAATCAGGAAGGGCGGCGCCTGCCAGCCGGCTTGTTTACCCCCGCGCAGGCCAGTACAGTGGAGTCACCATGCCCCTCGACACTAGTCCGGAAGCAGCGGCCGTGCAGGAACAGATTTTGGCGCGCATGACGACCGCAGAGCGGCTCAAGTTAGCACTTGAATTGAGCGACTCGATACGCGAAGTCGCGCTTGCCGGATTGCGCTATCGCCATCCCGAATGGAATGAGGAGCAACTAAAGCGCGAACTCCTCCGCGTTTGGTACGGTTTCGAGCGCAAGCCGTGAGCCTCGGAGACCTGTTGTCGCGATTGGCGCCTGCTCTGGAACGGGCAGGAATTCCTTACATGCTAACCGGTTCCGTCGCAAGCTCGGCACACGGAACGGCGCGTTCGACACAGGACCTCGACATCGTGATCGCTCCCACCCAGGCGCAACTCATCGCGTTCATTCGTGAATTTCCAATCGACCAGTACTATGCCGACGAGCAACAGGCGCTTTCGGCGCTTGCCAACCGCAGCCAGTTCAACGTCATCGATTTCGCGACGAATTGGAAAACCGATTTCATCATCGCTAAAGACTCCGAGTACGCACGCACAGCAATGTCGCGACGCCTGAGAATCGAGATCGGTGGCACGCCTGTATACGTCGCATCTCCTGAAGACGTCATCCTCGCTAAACTTCAGTGGGCGAAGCTCACGATGTCCGATCGGCAACTGGATGATGTCCGCGGGATTCTCCGGGCGCAGCGCGACAAACTCGATTTCGCGTATACCGAGGGTTGGATTCGCGAGCTTGGGGTTGAAGCGGAATGGCAGAAGGTGCGAGAGACGCGTTAGGCGTCGTGCCATGCCGCTGGCGCTCTGCCGTCCCTGCGGGACTCGCCGGATCAGGCGCGACAAAAACCCGGCACTGACGTGCCGGGCTGGATTCTCGCTCAATTCAGGTACTCAATTCCGCAATTACCGATTCCGCAATTCCGCAATCCTGTTACGTCCCCGTCGTGCGCGGCGTGCCCTGTGCCGGCGCTTGCTGCTGGCCTTGCGGCGCGCCCTGTTGTTGCGGCGGCTTGGGCGGCTTGGGTTTCTGCGGCGGTTGCGCTTTTACTGGCGCCAGGATCAGGTGGAGCGTATTGCCC
>JBOGLI010000718.1:0-2565 GCA_050746165.1 Terriglobales bacterium
GTGCCTGGTGCGTCGGGAATGTTGATCAGACCGTCGGGCGTGACTTCCACCGCCGGCTCGATAATGTCTTCCTTCCAGTAACGCTTCGAGGCCGAGACGTCTCCCGGCAATTTGAAATTTGGTAGCGTAGAGAGGTGCACGTTGTGCGCCCGGCCGATGCCCGTCTCCAGCATCCCACCGCACCAGACCGGGATGTCGTGTTTCTGGCAAACGTCGTGGACTTTGATTGCTTCCGTCATACCCCCGACCCGACCGACCTTGACGTTCACGATGCGGCAGGCGCCAAGTTCGATGGCGGCACTGGCATCACGTGCATGCCGGATTGACTCGTCCAGGCAGATCGCGGTCTTCAGTTTCCTTTGCAGCCGGGCGTGGACGTAGAAGTCGTCGTTCCACAATGGCTGCTCGATCATAAGCAGTTTGAAGCGTTCAAAGTCGGCGAGAAGTCCGAAATCCTCGAGTGTGTAGGCGGAATTGGCGTCGCAGGACAACAGGATTTCGGGCCAGCGCTCGCGAATGCGCTCCAGCACCTTCACGTCCCAGCCCGGCTTCACCTTGACCTTGATTCGTCGATAGCCGGCGGCCAGTTCGGTTTCGATTTTCTCCAGCAACTGTTCGACAGTGTCCTGGATGCCGATGGAGACTCCGCACTCGATCTGTTTGCGCGTGCCGCCGAGCAGCTTCCACAGCGGCATTCCCTTCTCTTCCGCCTCGGCGGCCCAAAGCGCGTTTTCGATCGCCGCCTTCGCCATCCTGTGCCCCCGAACCTTGCTCATCAGCGGCACACATTCGGCGGCGGATTTCAGTGACTTCCCGATAACTGCGGGTGCCAGGTGCGATTCAATGGTGGGCCACGCGCTGCCGATCCATTCGTCGCTGTAGTACGGATTCTCGCCGGCGACACACTCGCCCCACGCCTTTCCGCCGTCGGTATGAACGCAGACAAGCAGGATTTCGCGGTCGTAGGTGCGCCCGAAGCTGGTCTCGAAGAAATGGACCAGCGGCATGGAGACTTCGTGCAGGGTAATGGCGTCGATTCTCATCTACCTTCCGATCTGTTTCGCGTCCGGAGGGCATCCGTACGACCAGTCTTCGTCCCAGCGGCCGAGCAGGAAAGTTCCGTTCCCCTGCTCGTCGCGCTCGTAGCCGAGAGCTGCGAGGCCCTCGTCAAAGGCCTTCATCAGCAACTCGCGGTTGCGCTGCTGCACGGCCGCGGCCCGTTCACGGTCGGCCGGGTTCGCCTTCCATTCATAAACCTGGGCGGGAACGCTGACTGTCTGCTCCCGATCTAAGCGTGGAAGTGAGCCCTGCTCCAGCAACACCGTCACACGTTTCGATTTCAACCACCATTCGGCCATCAGGCGATCGGTGGGCAATCCACCGTGCAAGGGCGAACTGGTACTGCCGTACTGGTTGATGTTGTAGCGGCGCGCGATGGCTCCGAGCTTCTCGATATTCAGAAACGCGTTCTTGATCTCAAGCGGGTCGAAGGTCCACTCGATCAACTCCACTCCACGCGACAACGCATCCTCACGCTGAAAGAGCTTCAGCCGGCGTCCGACGCCGGAATTGCGGTAACTGCTCTTCACCGCGAGCATGTGCGAATGCATGTAGGAATGGCCGTTCCGCATTCCGGGGATGGCAAGCGCAAAGCCGATGAGCTGTCCGCCATCGAATGCGCCCAGAACTTGTCCGCCGATCTTTTGCGCGACCACGAACATCCGCTTGGGGATCATGTCGGCGTCGGAGAAGCCCCAGACTTCCTTCTGCATTGTGAACGCCGCCTCGAGCTCGTCGATGCCCTGGCAGCGCCGCACTTCGACACTGCTGGTCATCGTTCGCGGTGTTTCGATTCCTGCCATAGCGATTCCATCTCTTCCAGGGATGATTCAGCCAGCTTCTTGCCTTGCTCGCGCATGCGCTCTTCCATCCACTGAAAACGCGAGCGGAATTTCCGGTTGGTCTTGCGCAGCGCCGATTCCGGATCGAGCGAAAGATAACGCGCAAGATTCACGAGCACGAAGAATAGATCACCGACCTCGCCTTCCAGTCGTCCGCGCAGTTCCTCGGGAATGTCGATTCCGTGCGAACCTGCTACACCCCGGTTCGGCGGACGCGGACCGCCTTCGGGATATTGCTTCAATTCCTCGCGCAGCTCGTCCGTTTCCTCTTTCAGCTTATCGAACAGGCCGTCAATGTCGGGCCATTCGAAGCCGATATGAGCGGCACGCGAGCTGACCTTGTACGCCTCCAGTAGTGCCGGAACTTTGCTGGAGATGCCGCTCAGCACCGACTCGGGATGATCTTCCGTCTTGCTCGATTTACCGCCGCCTGCTTCGAGCCGCTGCTTCTTCTCTTCCGCTTTCAGCGCCTCCCAGTTTCGTAACACTTCGCCGGAAGTTTCCGCCTTCACGTCGCCAAAAACGTGCGGATGGCGCCCGACCAGCTTGTTCGACAACCGATCGAGAACGTCATTGATGGAGAAGTGGCCGGCTTCCTGCGCCATCTCGGAATAGAAGAGCACTTGAAGCAGCAGGTCGCCAAGTTCCCCGGTTAATTCCTGCC
>JBOGLI010000719.1:0-1337 GCA_050746165.1 Terriglobales bacterium
GTCTGATGCTGCTTCATTACAGGCTTGCCCGCCGTCTGGGCGATCGCCGGCTGGACGGCGAAAACCGACGCGAGCAGAAGGAGCAGGGCGGAGGTGAACAAATAAGTGCGGAAACTTTTCATGGGTGGATCTCCTGAGTCCAACCATGCAGTATCGGGCCACCAAGTACGGCGGTACGGTGATGCCAGTCACAGGTCGATGTAACGTGACTGCCGCCCGCGCTCGTGAAGTTGGGGATTTCCGGGTCCTTATGCGCGTTGCGCGGCTGCTTTCGATGGCGGCGCCAGCATCGACTTCGCTTCGCGAATTCCGCCTTCAATGTTGTCGTCCAGGTCGAGGTGCGGCACCTTCGAGACTTTCGCCGCTTCGAAGCGCTGGAGCGCGTCGGTGGCGCGCTGCAGCTTCAGGCACACGCGGCCGGCGCCGATCTGCGCCGTCACCGACTGCCGCTCGGCAGGGTAGGCGGCGGCAAGTTTTTCGTACTCGGCGAGAGCGCGTTCCAGGTCCTGACTGCTCTCGGCAAAACGGCACAGCTCCAGCCAGGTCGCGGCCGGGAATTGTTTTCCGTCGGCCTGGAGGAAATCTTCGTAAGTAGCCCACGCTGCGTCCATGTTCCGCTGCTTCACGTAAATGGCGCACAGCCGGCCGAGCGCGTCGTAGTGCTCGGGAATCGCGCTCTTGCGCCAGTACACCTGCTGTAGCAGGTTCCATCCGTCGGTCGAATCGGGCGACGCGGCCAGGTAAGTCTTCAGCACTTCGGCGGCTTCGTCGTACTGCTGGTGGTCAAACAAGTCGGTGGCGTGCGTGATCTGTGGATCGGCTTGCCACGAGATTTCCTCCTCGATCTGCTGGTTCGCCTTGTGTTCCAGGCCGGTATAACGTAACGCGAGCGCCGCCACGATACCGAAGGCGAATCCGCCAACGTGCGCCCAATGCGCCACACCCGCCGACGATCCGAAGAGCGCGCCCGAAAACACTTCCATCAGCAGCCACAGCGGCAGCAGCGCGTACGCCGGCGCCTTGAAGCGATAGGGGCGGAGGTTGAAAAAGAACGCCATCTCAATCCGCATCTTGGGAAAGCGGACGAGAAATGCGCCCATCAGCGCCGCCACTGCTCCGGAGGCGCCGATCGTCGGAATCATGCTGCCCGGGCTCGCCAGCGCATAGAACTGGAGCGCCGCCGCCCCGGCCACCAAATACACGGTCGAATACAGCATCCGTCCCCACGCGTCTTCCAGGACGAATCCCGCGAGCCACAGAAACCACATGTTCCCGATGAGGTGCAGCCATCACCCATGCAGGAACGTGGCCGTCAGATAGGACACCGGGTTGGGATG
>JBOGLI010000720.1:0-4439 GCA_050746165.1 Terriglobales bacterium
CTTCTACACCGTGCAGGGTTGGATCGACCACTTCGCCACCTGGCAGCGCGACCTGCAGAAGAAGTTCGACGCCGGCCAGGAACTCTCCGTCGAACTGCTTGCCGGCGCCGAACTGATCGACGAAGCCGCCGCGCGCGCCGGCGCCGACGGCGCGCCGCTTCGCACCTGGGCCGACGCCCTGCGCAACGACTCCGACAGCACCGAGCGGCGCGTTCGCACGGCCCTCGACGAATCTCTCGCTGCTCTCATGCGCCGCCATCCCAACCGCGAGATGGCCGCGATTTATCCCAAGGAGCTGCCCGTCACCGTCGCCCGCGAGCGCGCCCGCTTTAGCTCGTGGTACGAGATGTTTCCCCGCTCCTGTACCGACGACGCCCAGCGCCACGGCCGCTTCGCCGACTGCGAAAAGCGCCTCGAGTACGTCGCCTCCATGGGTTTCGACATCCTTTATCTTCCGCCCATCCATCCCATCGGCCACACCAACCGCAAGGGCCGCAACAACGCTGCCACCGCGACTCCCGATGATCCCGGCAGTCCGTGGGCCATCGGCGCGCCCGAAGGCGGACACACCGCAATTCACCCCGAACTCGGCGTCATCGAAGACTTGAAGCGCCTGCGTGCGAAGGCCGAAGAGCTCGGTATCGAACTCGCACTCGACCTCGCCGTACAGGCTACGCCCGATCATCCGCTCGTCGCCGAGCATCCCGAGTGGTTCAAGCGCCGCCCCGACGGCAGCATCCAGTACGCGGAAAATCCGCCGAAGAAATATCAGGACATCTATCCCTTCGACTTCGAATCGTCCGACTGGCAGGCAATGTGGGAGCACTTCCGCGACGTGGTCTTCTTCTGGATCGAGCAGGGCATCCGCGTCTTCCGCGTCGATAACCCGCACACCAAGTCATTCGCCTTCTGGGAATGGTTGATTGCCGAGGTACGCAAGCAGCATCCCGACGTCATCTTCCTCGCCGAGGCCTTCACCCGCCCCAAGGTCATGTACCGGCTCGGCAAGATCGGCTACGACCAGTCCTACACCTACTTCACCTGGCGCAACACCAAGCAGGAACTCACCGAATACATGACCGAGCTGGCCCGCGGCGACGTGCGCGAGTTCTACCGTCCCAACTTCTGGCCCAACACGCCCGACATTCTTCCCGAATACCTGCAGTACGGCGGACGTCCGGCTTTCGCCGCGCGGCTGGTGCTGGCCGCAACGCTGTCGTCGAACTACGGCATCTACGGCCCTGCCTTCGAGCTGCTGGAGAACCGCCCCGTCGCCGAGGGCCGCGAGGAGTACCTTGATTCGGAGAAGTACGAGATCAAGGCATGGAACCTCGACCGTGCGGACTCGCTGCGTGACCTGATCGCGCGCGTGAATCAGGTCCGCCGCGACCACGAGGCGCTGCACTACAACCACGATCTCCGCTTCCATCCCATCGACAACGACCAGCTCATCGCCTACAGCAAGGGCACGCCTGATTCCGGCAACGTGATCCTGACCATCGTCAACCTCGATCCCTACCACGTGCACTCCGGCTGGCTGACGCTGCCGCTCGAGGAGTTAGGCATCGGCCGCGGGCAGACCTACCAGGCGCACGACCTGCTCGGCAACGCGCGCTATTTCTGGCAGGGTGAACGCAACTTTGTCCAGCTCGATCCCAACGTCATGCCGGCGCACATTTTCGCCCTGCGCCGCCGCGTGCGTACCGAACGCGATTTCGATTACTACCTGTGAAGAGGGCGTTGGGCGCTGGGTTTTGGGCATTGGGCACCGGACACTTGGCAAGCTTAGGGGGAACGACAAATGAACGACAAGGCCCAGCGTGACCGGCGAGACGCCAGTGCTACGGCATACGATTGGCGCGACGCGGCATGGATGTCTGCGCGCGCGGCCCGCAACGCGCTCAACGCTCCGATGTCGATCTACCAGGTTGACCTCGCATCGTGGCGGCGCCTGCCCGAGGACGGCAATCGTTCGCTGACCTGCCGCGAACTGGCACCGCTGCTCGCCGATTACCTGCAGCGCATGAACTTCACCCACGTGGAATTCGCGTGGGACCGGCTGCCCTCAGCCGGTCCAACCGCAGCGCTCGAAACGCTAGACACGAAACACGAAACACGAGATACGCTCTACATCATCGACACAGTCCACCAGCGCGGCATCGGCGTCGTCCTCGATTTCCCTCCGTCGCACCTGCACGACAGCGAAGATGCGCTCTCCCTGTTCGACAATTTCCACGCGGATGCCGTCCGCATCAGCTCCTTGGAATCTCTTCTCTATCTCGAAGCCGGCCACACCAACGAGCACGGTGGTCGAGAAAATCTGGAATCCCTCGCGCAGCTTCGCCGGTTTAATGAAGAGGTTTACAAGAAACATCCCGACGTGCAGACGATCACCGAGGAATCCACGGCGTGGCCGATGGTCTCGCGCCCGACCTATGCCGGCGGACTTGGCTTCGGACTTAAATGGGATGTCGGCTGGGCGCACGACACGCTCGACTACTTCCGCAAGGACCCGATCCACCGCCGCTTTCATCACGGCCTGCTTAGCTTTCGCGGCCTCTACATGTTCAATGAGAATTACCTGCTGCCGCTTGCGCAGCGTGAGGCCGCCAAAACATCGTTGTACGACCAAATGCCCGGCGACGACTGGCGCAAGTTCGCCAACCTCCGCCTGCTCTTCGGCTACCAGTATTCGCAACCCGGCAAGAAGCTCATGTTCATGGGCGACGAATTCGGCCAGCGCGCCCCGTGGAATCCGGAGCAAAGCCTCGACTGGCACTTGGCATCCGAGCCGCTGCACGCCGGACTGCAACGCTGGGTCGAGGACCTGAACAACTTCTACCGCTCGCATCCTGCGCTCCACGCCGACGATTTCTCGCCAGCGGGCTTCGAGTGGATCGACGCCAACGACGCCGAGAATAGCGTCCTCAGCTATCTCCGGCGCGGAACGGCCCCATCCTCCGCCAACACCGGGCGGAAGGATGGGGCAACCGACGAGTTAGTCGTAGTCTGCAACTTCACTCCCGAGCCGCGCTACAACTACCGAATCGGCGTCCCCCACGGCGGCTACTGGCGCGAACTCATGAACAGCGACGCCACTCTTTACGCCGGCAGCGGACAGGGCAATCTCGGCGGCGTCGATGCTGCACCCGTCCCCTCGCATGGGCGTCCCAGTTCGCTGGTCCTCACCCTTCCTCCCCTCGGCATTGTCATCCTCGGCTGAGAGGTCACCGGGGTATTGACGCAGAGGACGCGGAGGACGCAGAGGTCTGATGAATTCATTCCTCTGCGCCCTCTACGCTGAAGATTTTCTGCCGTCCTGCGCGCATTTTGTGGTGAAATCCCCGGGTGACGCCCCGCTCGAAGTTGGCCCTTTTCGTCTTCACCACCGTCCTATGCATCGTGGCCGTGTTCTTTCTGCCGCGCATCCCGCAACCGCCCGCCTATGCCGACTTCGCCGACAAGCGCGCTCTGCTCGGCATCCCCAACTTCGGCGATGTCGCTTCCAATCTGTTCTTCCTCCTCGCCGGCTTCTACGGCATCGCCGTCACGCTGCGCCGCCGCAATCAATTTCATGATTCGCGTGAAATCGTCGCATGGCTCATCCTCTTCGCGGGCGTCACGCTCACCGCGTTCGGATCGGCTTATTTTCACCTGCTGCCCAACAATGAACGGCTTGTCTGGGACCGCCTGCCGATGACGATTGGCTTCATGGCCTTGTTCGCGGCGCTACTCGCGGAACGCGTCAGTGTCTCGCTCGGTTTTCGTCTGCTCCCATTCCTGTTGGCTGTTGGCGCTGGCAGCGTGATCTATTGGATTTGGACCGAGCATCAGGGACGCGGTGACCTGCGCGCCTACCTCCTGGTGCAGTTCTATCCGCTACTCGCAATCCTCCTGCTTCTATGGTTGTTTCCTGCCCGCTATACCCGCGGCTATGACTACCTCGTCGGGCTCGGTTTCTATGCCGCCGCCAAAGCCCTCGAAGTGGCGGACAAGCCGGTCTTCGCCTTGACCCGTCACACCGTCAGCGGACACACCCTCAAGCACATCGCCGCCGCCGTGGGAGGCTACTGGCTGGCCCGCATGATTGCCCTGCGCGAACCCGTTGCGAATCGCTCGCAGCATTCGGCGGAAGCTGCTTCCCGCTAGTCGAGATCCCATTGTCATCCGGACTGTTTGGCATCCCGAGCGAGGACGTTATTCCGAGTCGAGGGACCTTTTGTTTTTCTCTGGGCCCTCTGCCCCTCGGCGTACTCTGCGCTGAAGATTTTCTCTCACCGGATTGGCGCGTGATAACCACTACGCTCCTCGTGCGTCGAACCGTCATGCGCCTACTGACGGTTCTCTTCCTGCTCGCCGGCTTTGCCCTAGCTCAGCAATCCACGCTCGACCAGGCCAGCGACGCCTATTCAAAACAGGACTACGCGCGCGCGGCAACC
>JBOGLI010000721.1:0-5541 GCA_050746165.1 Terriglobales bacterium
GCACCTGGTACTGCATGACGGTGCCGCCCAGCCCTGAATCGTCCGCCACACCGGGGACGGACTTGTAAGCGCGCTCCAGGACCCAGTCTTCGATCGTCTTCAGGTCCTGCGGAGAACGGTCGGGACTCTCGATGACATACCGATAAACGAGACCACTGGGGCTGAACAGCGGCGACATGCTCGGCGTAACACCTGCGGGCAATCCCGCATCGCCGAGGCGTTCGAAAACCACCTGACGCGCCCAGTAGTCGTCAGTGCCCTCATCGAACGTGAGACGCAGCGAGGAAAGTCCGTAGAGCGAGATCGAACGCATCACCTGCATGTGGGGGACGCCGTTCATCTCCACTTCGAGCGGAAGCGTGACCAGGCGCTCGACTTCCTCCGCGGCGTGGCCCGGCCATTGCGTGACGATCTCCACCATCGGCGGCGAGAGGTCCGGATACGCGTCCACGGGCATGCGCTGAAACGCCAACGCGCCGGCGACGGCGACGACCGCGGCCAATATGATCGACAGGAACCGCTGCTGCAGTGCGAATTGGACGATTCGATGAATCATGGGAGCTACTGTTGCAGCGAGTTCTGGAACTGGAGGAAGAGGCTGCCGTCTCCCACCACGTGGTCGCCCGCTCGCAATCCCGCGACGATCTGCGTTTTCCCGTCACGGCTTTCACCGAGTTTCACGTTGCGTTGCGCGAATTGTCCGGGAGAGACCTCGAGGTACACGAACGGCTCGTTTTCCGCATCGCGCAGGACAGCAGCATCGGGGACGGCCAGCGCGTTCTTGATCTTCCCCGCGACCAACTCGACGGTCACGTACATGTCCTTCTTGAGTTTCTCCCCAGGATTGTCGGTGACAACGCGCGCCTGCAAGGTCCGGGTGGTGGGATCGAGCGCGGCGCCGAGATAGGAAATCGTGCCGTGAAACACATCGGGATAGGCGTCGCTGCGGATGCTGGCCGCATCCCCGACATGCACGTGCTCCAGATCCTGCTGGTACACGTTGACCATCACCCAGACCTTGCGCATGTCGGAGATGGTGAAGCACTGCGTGTTGCCGCCCTGGAGGAGTTGGCCGGGTGCAACCAGTCGCTCGACGACTTCGCCGGAAATGGGCGCGTTAACCGGAACCTCGGCGCCTCGCGCGCGCATGATGCTGTCAGGATTGGCTCCAACGATGCGCAGCGACTGCTCGGCCGCTTCCAGGTCGGCCTGCGCCTGTACCTCGGCGGATTCGGCCGTCTGTAAATCGCGCTCGGCGATGGCGTGATGCTGGTAGAGGTCCTGGGCGCGCGCGTAATTCTTGTGCGCCAGCGAGTGTGCATCGCGCGCCTTGATGTAGTTCGAACGCAATTGCGCGAAATCCGGGCTGCTGACATATAGCATCGGCTGGCCCGCCTCCACCATTTGTCCGGGCACGACCACGATGCGACCGACCGGCCCGCTGACCTGCGAGATCACCGGCGTGGTGGTGAACTGGTTGTAAGCGACGGTGCCAGGCAGGCGCAGCGTGCGCACCATCTCCGTCGGCTCCAAGGCAACCACCTGAACGTGCGAACGCTGGTCCTCGGGAACAGTGAAGAGCTTGGGATCGGCAGCGGCCTGCTTCGAGGCTTCGGTCGGCGGCTGCTTGGAACAGGCGGCGAGCAGGATGACGGCAGCCACTGCGGCAATGCAGGTGGCGTAACGGAGGCGTTCGGTTGGGGTGAGGGGCTTCATGGCAGGTTCCTGGTTCCGACCGCGGCCCGGAGTTGTTCGACGGCGGTCATGTAAGAGGCAAGCGCGTCGCGATAGGCGAGCTCGGTGGCGCGGTAGCTGCGTTCGGCATCGAGCAGGTCGAGCAGCGTGGCCGCGCCTTTCTGATAGGCGTACTGGGTAATGTCGCGAGACTCCTTGGCCGCGTTGAGGTAGCCGGAGTTGTAGAGCTGCACCACTCCGGCATTCGACCGGACGCCCTCAAAGGCGTTGGTCACGTCGGAGAGAACGGCCTCCTCGGCTGCTGTCTCCTGCGCCTGGGATTGTGTAATCGCGTATCGAGTCCGCGCGATCTCGCCCTGGTTGCGATCGAAGATCGGGAGCGGAATATTGAAGAAAAACGCCCCGGTGCTGGTGCCGGCGACGTGGGCGAAGTTGAACGTGGTGCTCAGGTCTTGCTTACCGTTTGCCTTGGCGAGTTCGAACTGGGTTTGCGCGGCAGTGATTCCCTGCTGGGCAGCCTGCAGGTCGGGACGGCTACGCAGCGCGGCAGCCTTCAGGTCGTCGAGGTTCAACTTGAGTGGCTGGTAAGCGAGATCTCCGGCGACGTCGTAGTCGGCGGGCACCGCGTCGTAACCGATTTGCTGCCGCAATGCGACCAGGGCCTGCTGCCGCGCCAGCATCGCAGTGGAAACGTCGGTCCGAAACTGCAGGAGCTGCAGCTTGATCTTCAGGTAATCGGCTTCGCTGATGTCGCCCGCCTTGTACCGTTGCTCGCTGATCGAGACCGTCTGCTGGTAGCTCTGCAGGGCGTCCTGTGCGAAAGCCAGATTGGACTCTGCCTGTAGAACGGCCACGAAATCCTGACCGACGGTGAGGGAAACGGTGCGCTCGGCATCGGCAATCTGCGAACGCGTAACCGAGGTCTGCGCCTGGGCGGCGGCGAGCCGGTGCTGACGTTTCTTGCCGCGCTCGATCAGGTAGCCCAAGCCCATGTCGAACTGTGCCTGGTCGTTCACCAGGTCGCTGGTGAACTGGCTCATGTGGAAGAGCGGCAGGAACTGCGAGTCCCAGGCAAGGGTTGGGTTGGGCCGGAGATTGGCGGTGAGTTCCTGCGCCTGGCTCTGCGCCAGTTGGGTGCGCGCCGCCCGCAGCGACGGGTTGTGCGCCTGCGCCAGTTGAATTGCCTCTTCCAGGGTGACGCGCGCCGGACCCTGCGCCGCGGCGGTGCCGGCGAGCGCGAGCACGAGGAACGCACGAAGGATTTTCAAAGCTACCTCCGAGACATGGCCAAATGGGCATGGGTCGCGCAATGCGCAACCATCAACAATGTTTCCCGGGAAAAAGTGGAGTCGGCGATTATGCGGCGGGGGGAGGCCGGATGAACCAGCGAAAAACGGGGGATTGCGTATGCAAAACGCTGACAACCGCTCGCGTATGAAGAACCACGCGTACGGGAAGCGCGACGGCGAAGCCGGCCTGTGGACGCGGCACGCAATGCGAGACCATGCACAGCGAACAATGCGAATCGAATGCGGCGGAACCGGCGTGCATGTGGACCGCCTGCACGCCCGTAATCACCAGGACGGCGACGAGGCAAACAACGGCCGCGATCCGCATGAGGCGCGAAATGATGTGGTCAGCTGCGGTCAAATGTCATGCCTGAATCGTAAAGTCCGGCGAGCGACCTTGCCCCACAGATGGTGCTCTCAATTCAAAGTATCACAATGGGGGGACCAAATGAAAAATGCGACCCTACCGGCTCGCCAGTGCGATCGCGACTCCAATCGACGCGATCCCGGTCACAGCGGCAACCGAGACGCCGAATCCCGGAGAACGGCGGTGCGCGTCGGGCAATAAATCGCCGGTCGCCGTGAACAGGAAAAATCCGGAAGTGACTCCCAGCAGCAGCGCGAGTTTGTGAGTGGACACCGACGAGAGCACGACGATAATCCCGCCGGCGAGCGGCGCGAGGGAATCGGCGATCAGGAATCCGATATCTTTCTTCGCGGCCTTCTCGCCGCGTGTCACGAGGAGAATCGTGTTCAGCCCGTCCGTGATGTCGTGAATGATGATTCCCACGGCCACCACCACCCCGACTTGCCACGAGATCAGCGCCGCCGCCGCGATAGAGGCGCCGTCGATGGTGCTGTGCAAGACCAGTCCCACGGCGCTCAGACGACCGACGTGCCGGTCCGCCTCGCAGTCTCCCTGCGGACAATTTTGCAGCGAGAGAATGCGCTGCGCGAGATAGAAGACAACGAAGCCCCCGACCGTGAGCGCCAGCACTCCCCTCGTAGTCCAGCCGGCGGCACCCGCGGTTTCGATCGCTTCGGGTAGAAGATCGAAGAACGTGGCTCCCAGGAGTACGCCCGCTCCGAATCCCATCAGCAGGTGGATATATTTCCGGGTGCGCAGGGCGAGCCAGCCTCCGAATAACGTTGAGGCCGATGCCATTGCGTTCAAGACGAGGACGTTCAATTGGCTTCTCTAAAATTCGCCATGATGATGCGGCGGCAGCGTTGCGCCAGTTCCAGTGTACTCACAGAGTCTAAAGAATTTTGCCGGGCAGCTGTACGCCCGAATTGTCATCGGTTGCGCCCGCCGCCGACACCTCGCCGCGCGTGTAATCCCGACGGGTTAGCGCAAGGGCGACCTCTCAGGACTTTTTTGTTGCCGAGAGTTTGGCGCATGACGGTAAAATGCCCTTTTCCCAAGTTCCCGGAGGGTCCTTTCCATGGCGAGAGTAGCGCGATTCCAGCAAGAGCGGGCGCGGCCGGTTCTGCGGGATGATCGCGGACCGCGCGACCGCAGTCCTCGCAAAGCGCGTAGCGGTCATTCCACTTATTTCCTGGCCGGCGCGATGATTCCTGAATCGGGGATCTACGAGGTCATTCATGACCGCGCGCATCGGCAAACGCACGAGTCCGTAATGGTCAAGGGCGATTCCTTCCCCTTCTGCGACATCTGCCAGGACCGCGTACGCTTCCGCGTGGTGCGCACCGCACCCTATATCTTTGAAGACGAAGATTTCGTGGAATAAAGGGAATTTGTAAGTTTGTAATTTGAAATTTGGTAATTGAAGCCAAGGATACGCGGCGCGCTCGATTCGTATTCGCTGCCAAAACACAATTTACGAAATTACCAAATTAGAAAATTACAAATTTCTTCAGCTCACCGTCTCAGCGCTGTAGCGCGCGATCAACCCGGTGCGAACGGCGTGGCGGTACATGCGGGTGAAAAACCAGCCCGCCAGCACCACGTAACCGACCGCCAATCCTGCGCCACCCGCCAGCGAAGCCGCCGAAGCGCCGCGGCCCGCGATGATCCCGCGCAATCCTTCGAAGACATACGACGGCGGCAGCGCGCGCGCGATGTACTGCATCCACCGCGGTAGCGTCGAAACGGGGTAATACACCCCGGCAAAGGGCGCAACCACCGCTGGGATCGGCCACACGAACCATTCCGACGCTGGTCCCAGGCGCAGCACAATTCCGCTGCCCACGATTCCCAGCGCAATTCCAAACAGGAAAAGCACCAGCAGGAACGGAACGATCCAGATTCCGTAGGTGAGGAACGACAAGCCGAAAAGAAAGACTGCCATGACCAGCATCACCATCAATCCGATCGTGCTGGTGCAGATGGACGAGAGCACCAGCCCGCCAACGTATTCGACGATGGAGATCGGCGTGGCGAAGATGTTCAGGAAATTCCGCGACCAGACGTCCTCGAAAAACGCCATGGTGACGCCGCTCATCACCCGGCTGAAGAAATCCCACAGGAGAACGGCGCCGAGGAGCACGGGCACGAAGTCAACGCGCGAGCTGCTGACCAGGTTCAGGTACCGGG
>JBOGLI010000722.1:0-3052 GCA_050746165.1 Terriglobales bacterium
ACCGTATTAATCGTGAACCCGCTGCCCGCAGCATCCGTCAGCAACGTCGGAAAGCTGGTGGTCGGCTTGGCTGCGGTCGGGACGAAGCTCAGGCCAACGTTGAAGGGATAGTTGCTGACGAAGCTGATCGGGTTCGGCTGATCGTACATGATGCCGTACCCGCCGCGGAGGACGGTTTTGCCATCGCCGAGAATGTCCCAGATGAAGCCGACGCGCGGCTGGAAGAGCTTGTTGTTCTGCTGATAGACGTTGTTCCTGCCGTTGGTGCCAACCTGGAGGAGCCAGTCCTTGGTTGGATCAAAGACCGAGTTGCGGTTGCCAGCTTCCGTGGGAGACATGTTCCACTCCCAGCGCAAGCCCAGTTCCACGCTGAAGTTGCGGGTGACCTTGTAGCTGTCTTCGGCGAAGAATGCCAGCGCGTTTTCGAAAACGCGGGCGGCGCGGTTGCTGGAATTGATGGTGAAACTATTCGGAGTACCGGCCATGAACGCCGCCAGATTGGCGAAGCCGACGCTGCCGTCGTCGTTGGTGAAGCCGTTGCCGTTATAGCGCCGGACTTCGCCGCCGAAACGGAAATTGTGGTTCCCGCGCAGATAGCTGACGGAATCGGAGATGGTGGCGGTGTAATCGGCGCGGCCCTGGGGAAAGTTACTGGCGCCACCGAAATGAAGGTTGGTACCGGTAATGGAAAACTGGGGAATACCGATCGGACCGCTCTTGCCATCGTTGATGCCGAGCGAGGTCGGGTCCACGTTGTTTTCGGGAATGAAGGTGATCCTGAGGCGCTGAATGCCGGCGCGGAAGTCGTTCACCATGCTGTTAGAAACCACATGCGTTTCATCGAGGGTGAGGATCTGCCGGCGCGCCTGGCGCATGTCGCCGGCGCCGGGGACGTCATTGCCGTCGCTGGTCGGCTCGTGGCGCAGGTCCTTCTGGATAACGTAGAAGCCGTGCAAGCTATCTTTCTCGTTAAACACGTGCCGGACGTCGCCCGTCCACTGATCCAGAGTGACCGGCGTGTTCAGGCTTCCTTGGAACAGGTTTCCGCCGTTGGTCGCGCTTGGAATGAGCGGGACCAGCTTCTGGATAACCGGGCTCGGGCTGCTTAGCGCCTGTTGGCGCTGCGCGTCGGTGAGGACGGTGGTAGACACGGGCGTTTGCTGCCGCTGCCGCAGTCCCTCGTAGCTGACGAAGAAGAAGGTGTGGTTCTTCCAAATCGGTCCGCCTAACGCGGCGCCAAAGTCGTTGCGTTTGAAGGGAGCCATCGGCTGACCGGCCTTGTTGAAGAAGTAGCGGGCGTCAAAAGCGTTGTTGCGCAGAAAGTCGAACACTTCGCCGTGGAAGGCGTTGGTGCCGGAGCGGGTGGCAACGTTGATCACGCCGCCGCCGTTGCGGCCGTACTCGGCGCTGGGCGTCGAGTTGTCCATTTTGAATTCGGAGATGGTGTTGATCGACGGCTGGAAGGTAATCTGGCCGTTGCCCATGTCCACCAGGTTGATGCCGTTGACCATGAAGTTCGTGGTGCCCTCGCGGGTGCCGGCGGTGTTCACGCCAAGCGAGCCCTGGCCGCGAATCGGCGCGGTCAGAAAGCCAGTCGCGGGCGGAATCACTGTGCCCGGTACGACGGCGGCCAAGTCAAGCATGTGACGGCCATTGAGCGGGAGCTCCTGGACTTTGGCGGTGTCCACAACTTGCCCGACCGTGATCGTGCTGCTTTCGACGACCGGGGCCTCGCCGGTGATGTCGACGGTTTCAGTCACCGCCGCCAGTTTCAGCGAGAAATTCTCCGCCACGGTGCTGCCGACATCAAGCGTCAGCCCGTTGATAACCTGCTTGCCCATGCCCGGCGCCTGGACTTCGACGTTGTACTTGCCGTGCGGCAAGGCAGGAATCTGGTAATTGCCGGCAGCATCGGTCTGGGTGGTGCGGGTGAGGTTCGTTTCGGTGTTGATGGCCTTGACCTGCGCATTCGGCACCACGGCGCCGGTTGAATCCGTGACTCTGCCCTGCAGAGTCGCATTCGTCGACTGGCCGACAAACACGGTTGCCGCCAGCAGAACGACTATAAGAGCTGCGCTTTTCAGCAAGCAGCGAAATGCACTTTCCATGTACTTCCTCCGACCGCTTCGAAAAATAGGCAGGGAACTCCCTCCGCCTGTGAATATCCGTTTCGGGAAGATTGGCCCCACTCCAGTTGAGCAGCAGAGTTGCACGAACGTGGCCATTCAGTAGGGCAAGTATTGCAAGAACTTACGCTGGGAGTATCCAGAAAGTGGAAGGATTTGTCGCCGAACTATGAATTTCGGGAGTATTGGAGTGCTGCTTCCAAAAGTGCAGCGCGTAGACTGACTCGTGGAACGATGTGCTTTTCATCAACGCCGGCCGATCGCCCGAATGTATCGTGCGCCGACTGACCGCTGCTGCCAGACGAGATATATCGCACCGCGGAGTTCTTCGGCCATGATGTTCAATTTCAGATGACACTGGGCGAACGAACGTCACAGCGTGCGCAAGTAGGCGATGAGATCGTCCACCTGCTGGTCCGACAGCACGCGGCCGAAGGCGGGCATGGTGCCGTGGCCCATGACGATCACGTCGCGGACGCGGTCGTCGTTGGCGGGAGTTCCACTGGGCATGTATTGTTTCTTGAACAATGCTTCCAGGCTGGGACCGCGCAGGTTGCGTGAGATGTAGGCGAAGTGACATTCGGCGCAATGCTGCTCGAACATACGACGTCCGAGGATCTGCTGGGCGTTGAGCCCGAGGTCGGCGTCAGTCTTGTGCGGCTCGGAAGAACAGCCGGTGAGCAGCGCGGCGACAGCAACCACGATGGTGAGCAAACGAAAATGATGTCCGGATCTCACGAAGAAGTAATAAGTAACAAGTAATAGGTATTGAGCAACAAGGAACAATATAGGTTCCGAGGCTCACACCTCACGCCTTGAGCCTTGTGCCTTGAGCCTTGTGCCTTGTGCCTTGTGTGTCGCGCCGCGCGCCTCGTAGAATACCAGCCCATGGATGTGGCGCTGAAACGCGCATACGACAAGCCTTC
>JBOGLI010000723.1:0-5314 GCA_050746165.1 Terriglobales bacterium
CGTCGGCGTGGACTTCGTGCAGGAAGTGAAGATCGCGACCTCGAACTTCTCGGCGGAATACGGCCGCCAGCAGGGCGGCGCAATCGACGTAGTGACGCGCAGCGGTGGCGACCACTTCCACGGAGCAGCCTGGGAGTTCCTGCGCAACGACAAGCTCGATGCGACGAACTATTTTTCGCCCGATAAGCAGAAGCTCCGGTACAACAACTTCGGATGGAATTTCGGCGGTCCGATCAAGAAAGGCAGGTTCTACTTTTTCGGCGGGCAGGAGTGGAAGCGCATCCGGCAGGACGTGGCCCCGGTCCGGCGTACGCTTCCAAGTTCGGCCGAACTGGCCGGCGATTTCAGCAACTCGGGCAATCCGCTTTGCTATCCCGGGCAGGTGAAAAAGATCAGTGGAAGCACAGTCACCTGTAACGCAGGGCAAATCATTCCCGGCAACAACATCGGCGGGATGATGACGGCCGACGGTCAGGCGATCGCCAAGCTGTATACGGCGATGCAAGGACTGGCGGCGTCGTTCACCGACGCGGCGACCGGAAACAATTCTATTTACCAGGACTCGCAGCCGTTCAACTGGCGCGAGGATATTCTGCGCGTCGATTTCCACGTCACGAACAATCAGACCCTCTACCTGCGCTACCTGCACGACAACTACATCATCGATCTGCCGACGGGGTTTTCGTGCAGTTCCGACCTGCCTGCATGTCCGCAGGAGCGGCGGCGTCCGGGCACCAGTTACCAGCTTTCGCACACGTGGGTGATCAACAACCGGCTGGTAAACGATGCAAAGTTGAATGCCTCCTGGGACGGCCAGCGCATTCCGCCTTACGGCACGGTATGGCAGAGAAGCCAGTACGGATTTACATTCCCGCTCGTGTTCAGCAACGGCGGCGGCCGGTTCCGCGACAGTATTCCTTCCATCAGCTTCAGCGGACGCTGCGGAGGCTCGGGCACATCGTGTCCATCGAAGGTGGGCGGAGAATATCATTCGCTGTTGTCGCCGACGACCGACATCGCCGGTCAGGACACGGTGACGTGGACCATGGGTGCACACACTTTCAAGTTCGGCGCGTTGATTGTTCGCAACCGGAAGGACCAGAATTCCCGGTCGCCGTACGCGGGTACGGTGACATTCAACACGTCCAACAACTCGAACAGCACCGGCAACGCTCTCGCCGATGCACTGCTCGGGAATTTCCAGGATTACCAGGAATCCTCCGGCGACCCGATCGGATTCTTCCGCTATACCCAGTATCACTTCTTCGCCGAAGATACCTGGCACGTGCTCCCCAGCTTGACCCTGGATCTGGGGTTGCGCTTCGAGCGTCATGTGCCGGCGTACACGACGATCAACAATTTCGCGAATTTCGATCCCGCGCTTTACGACCCGAAACAGGCAGTCACGGTAACGTCGAAAGGAACCATCGACACTAGCAAGGGCGGCAATCCCTACAACGGGATGATCCTCGCGGGTGATCAGGCCTCGCAGCTTGGCATTCCCGCAGGAGCTCCCCGCGGCCTGTACCCATCACGCAACGCATTGGCGCCGCGCATCGGGTTCGCATGGGCTCCGTTCCGGGATGGAAAGACGTCGATCCGTGGCGGCTATGGCATCTTCTACGACACGGTGGAAGGCAATCTGGATTTCGATGAACTCGGCAATCCGCCGTTTGCGACGGTCGCCGATTTCCAGGTCGCCAATCTGTCCAACGCCGCGGGCGGCAAGACTCCCGCCGCAGCGCCCATCTCGGTTAATGCTATCAACCCGAACCTGAAGCTGCCCTACACGGAAAGCTACAGCCTGAATATTCAGCACGAGTTCCCGCTCGGGTTACTGGCGCAGTTGTCGTACGTCGGCGACCAGGGCCGTCACCTGATTTACGATCCGGACATTAACCAGGTTCCCCTCGACGCGCTGTTGAGCAACGCGGTCGCAACAACGAAAGTAAATACGAACGCGTTGCGGCCGTACGCGGGCTACGGGGGGCTCAACATGTTCCTCAGCGAAGGCAATTCGAACTATAACGGTCTCCAGGCCTATGTGGCGAAACGCAGGGGACGGATGATGTTCACCGCCAGCTACACATACTCGAAGGTGCTGTCGGATGTCGGCAGCGGCATTCGCGAGAGCAGCGGTGGCGGCAACATCGAATACGCGACGATGCGACGCCTGAGTTACGGGCCGGCACCGCAGGACCGTCGAAACATTTTCGTGGTCACTTACAGCTACCAGTTGCCTACGCTGAGGGGCTGGTCGGCACTGCCTCGGGAAGCACTGGGCGGGTTGGAATTCAGCGGTATCACGCGCGCGCAGAGCGGGTCGCCGATCACCATCGAGGGAAGCACGGCGGCGGGCACGCGCCGCGCCGACTACATGGGCGGAGATCCGTACGCCGCCGACCAGGGAGCGGACATGTGGCTAAATCCCGCCGCATTCGCCGCCGCGCCCGATACGCGCCTCGGCACTGCCGGATACGACTCGGTGGTGGGCCCCGCTTATTACACCTGGGACTTGTCGTTCCGGAAGGTCTTCGACCTGCACAACGAGCGCTACAAGCTGCGCTTCCAGGGCGACCTGTTCAACGCCTTCAACCGCGTCAACTTCCACAACCCAAATGGGACCATCACCTCAAGCAGCTTCGGGACAATCAGTTCGGCGGGTCCGCCGCGTGAAGTGCAACTGGGGCTGAAGTTTTCCTTCTGACATAATGGCCGCGCGGATCTCGTGAATTCGAGTTCCGCGCGGCACATTTTTTTCTGCGATACACCTTCAGAGGAGATGGATGATCCGGCATAACGTTCCGTTATCGATCGCAAGTTTGTGTCTGGCACTATCCGTCACCGCCAGCGCTCAAAATACAAACGGCAACTACGACAAGCGCGCGCGCGACATCGTTCGGCACATGACGCTGGACGAAAAGATCAGCGAACTGCACGGCATTCGCGACGATGCGCAAGGGATCTACCGCTACGTCCCTCCGGTGCCGCGGCTGAAGATTCCGGCGCTGCGCATCACCAACGGCCCGGCCGGAGCGGGACCGGGCGGCACCCGTGCGCCGCGACCGCAAGCGCCGGCAACAGCTCTTCCCTCCCCCATTTCGCTTGCGTCGAGCTGGGACCGCGCGCTGTCGCGAGAGTACGGGGTGATCGCGGGAGCGGAATCGAAGGACCTGGGAAACGGACTGCTGGAGGCGCCCGACATTAACATCGCGCGCGTGCCCCAGAACGGGCGCACTTTCGAGGGATACGGAGAAGACCCTTACCTCGCGGGCGAACTTTCCGTCGCCAATATCGAGGGCATCCAGAGCCAGGGAATCATCGCCAACGTTAAACACTATGTCGCCAATAACCAGGAGACCGACCGCTTCATCGTTAACGAGGATATCGACGAACGCACGCTGCGCGAAATCTATCTTCCCGCTTTCGAGGAATCGATCCGCAAGGGCCGCAGCGCATCGCTGATGTGCGCGTATCCCAAGATCAATGGGACCTTCAACTGCGAAAACGACCTGCTGCTGAACAAGATTCTGAAGAAGGAGTGGGGATTCCAGGGTTTCGTGACCTCCGACTTCGGAGCGGTGCATAGCACGGTTCCCTCGGCAATGGCGGGGCTCGATTTGGAATTGCCGACCGGAAAGTATTTCGGGGACGATCTGAAAGCGGCGGTGCAGTCGGGCGAGGTGCCGATGAAGGTCATCGACGACAAGCTCGTCCGACGCTTCCGCACGATGATGGAGCTCGGAGTGTTCGATACTCCGCCACAGCCGCAACCGATCCCGGAAAAAGAAGACGGCGCAAAATCTCGCACGATGGCCGAACAGGGCATGGTCCTGCTGAAGAACTCCGGCAACCTCCTCCCATTGAATCGCGAGCAACTGAAGTCGATCGCCGTGATCGGGCCCACGGCGGCCAATGCGATTACCGGGGGCGGCGGCAGCTCGCACGTCGTGCCGCTTTATACCGTCACTCCGGTTCAAGGGATGCGGAACCGCGCGGACAGTTCAGTGAACGTGACCTTCGCGAACGGCTCGGATGTCGCACAGGCCGTGTCGATGGCGAAGGCGGCTGACGTCGCGATCGTGATGGTCGGAATGGTGGACCGAGAAGGAAGCGACCACCCACTGGTGCTTGGCGATGAGCAGGACAATCTGGTCGCGGCGGTGGCGCAGGCGAACCCGCGCACCGTCGTCGTGCTGAAAACAGGTTCCGCGGTGCTGATGCCGTGGATCGAGCAGGTCCCGGCAGTCCTCGAGGCGTGGTACCCCGGCGAGGAAGATGGAAACGCCGTGGCCGACGTACTTTTCGGCGAGGCGAATCCATCGGGCAAGCTGCCCGTTACTTTTCCGCGCTCGCTAGATGACCTGGCGGCCAACACTCCGGCGCAGTATCCCGGCGTGGACGGCGTGGCGCATTACAGCGAGGGAGTGTTCGTCGGCTACCGACACTTTGACGCAAAAAATATCACGCCGCTGTTTCCCTTTGGCTTCGGACTCTCCTACACGACGTTCGCATTCGAAAATCTCAAATTATCGACATCGTCCGTTTCGGCGAAGCATCCGGGGACGGTAACGGTTGAGGCGGACGTGCGCAATACGGGCAAAGTCACCGGAGCGGAGGTAGCGCAGCTATACGTCGCCATTCCCGCAACCACGGTCCCACAACCGCCAAGGCAGTTGAAGGGATTTGAGAAGGTTGAGATTCAGTCCGGTCAGACCGCGCACGTCAGCTTTTCTCTCGACGGGCTTTCGCTCTCCTACTGGGACGTAAAGAGCCACGGATGGAAAGTCGCTCCCGGAAAATATGGGGTGTACATCGGCTCATCGTCGCGCGAACTGCCGCTGCACAGCGAACTGGAGGTCAAGTAGGCGATGGCAATGTCGCGCCGGGAATTCTGTATGCAGGGCGGTGTTTTGCTGGCCGCCGCGGCTACATCACGCGTTGCATTCGGGAAGGATCGCACGGCGCTGGTCCCCGATGTCGCGGCCATCGACCACGATCGCATCTTGAGGGCGGCCAACCGCTACCTGCATGAGCGGCCGATTACCATCACCGCCTACTCCAGCCCGCGCAGCACCGGCGGAAAGCACGATTACTTTTCCGAGGGTGACTACTGGTGGCCCGATCCGAAGAACCCTGGCGGCCCATACATCCAGCGCGACGGCATGTCGAACCCGGATAACTTCAACGACCACCGGCTGGCGCTGATCCGGCTGAGCCTGCAAGTGCCCGCGCTGGCAGCGGCGTGGAAAATCACGCGGGATCATCGATACGCGAAACACGCGGCGTTGCACCTGCGCGCGTGGTTCCTCGA
>JBOGLI010000724.1:0-2003 GCA_050746165.1 Terriglobales bacterium
GGTAATTGCTTTGGGAACTAACGGCGGTGGCGAAGCAGGGTTGGGGAGAGGTCTTTGAGCTTGAACGAGCGCTATTCCCGGCAGATTTTGTTTAAAGAGATCGGCGTGGAGGGCCAAGCCAGGCTCTCTCGCGCTCGCGTCGTCATTGTCGGATGCGGCGCGACCGGGTCGGCGCTTGCCTCTTTACTGGCACGCGCGGGCGTGGGAACGATTCGCATCGTTGACCGCGATTACGTCGAACCAAGCAATCTGCAGCGGCAGTCTCTGTTTGACGAAGACGACGCGCGCGAATCTGTGCCCAAGGCGATCGCCGCCGCCCGGCAGATTGCGCGCTTCAATTCGGAAATCGTCATTGAACCGCAGGTCGCCGACCTGATTCCGCAGAATGTAGACTCCCTGCTCGGCGCGGCCGGCCTGATCCTCGACGGCACCGACAACTTCGAAACTCGCTATCTGATCAACGACTATGCGGTGAAGAATTCCCTGCCCTGGATCTACGCCGCTGCGGTCGGCAGCTATGCCGTGACCATGAACATTCTGCCGGGTGAGACGGCTTGCCTGGCATGCATTTTCTCCGACTCTCCGCGGGGCGCGATCGAGACCTGCGAGACGGCGGGCATTTTGAATTCGGCGGTCAATCTGGTGGCGTCAATCGCGGCGACCGAAGCAATTAAATTTCTGGTGGGCGCGCCGGGTAAAATGCGCCGCAGCCTCCTTTCCTTGGACGTGTGGAGCAACGAGCAGGCGGAAGTCGCGGCCAGTTCCCCGCGCGCCGGATGTCGCGTTTGCGGGGAGAGAGAGTTCGTGCACCTGGCGGGCGAAGGCCGCCCTCACATTACGCTCTGCGGGCGGAACTCGGTGCAGATTCACGAGCGCGAGCGCCCCGTCGATTTCGCGGAGATCACTGCGCGCCTCAATCCGCTGGGCAGCGTTCGACATAACAGTTTCGTGCTGAAATTCTGGCGCGACCCTTACGAGATCACGCTCTTTCCCGACGGCCGCGCCATCGTAAAAGGCACGACCGACACGGCGATTGCCCGCAGCCTTTACGCGCGGTATATCGGAAACTAAGCCTCCAAACCGCGCGCTGGACGCTGCATAGGACTGCAAGTTGTGCGCAGGAGTTTGCAGGTGCCCGCAACTCACGGCGAAGCGAAATCGCTGGTTTTCACCCGATCTTTAGCCGAGATCACCCGAAATGCCCGAATATCACGGGTTTCGGGACACATCCCAATAACTGGCACGCAAACTGCATCACAAGTGGTAGACAGATTTTGTGGAGGCAGTATGCGACCCTATTTCGCTTTGTGTGCAGTGCTTGCGATGGTGCTGACAGCCAATGCCCAGAACTTCGTTTTCCGTTTCCGGCATCATCCCCGTCCCCATCCTCATCCGTACCCCAACGAAAGTTACGACTCCGGCTACACCTATGCCCCGCTCCTGACCACGCCGATGATGTCGTTTCAGACCTATTCTCCCAATCCTGTCGGAGCCTCGAACGCGACGACCGGCTTGGCCGCTGGCGCGACCGACGCAACCGCCTCCGATCTGCCGGTGGGACCGACCGACTCGGACTATACGGTCGCAGTGTGGTATCGAGGCGGATCCCCCGAGATCACGCCGGAGGTCAACACCTGGCCGATCAGCCGCGAAGGCGGATTCTCGCCCACCCCGACGATGGGCTATGGAATGGGCGAAGGGCATGAGGCGATGGAGCACGCTGCGCACCATGAGAAGCGCGCCGAGTGGCTCTATTTCTCCGGTCCCGAGTACACGACCGATGTCGCCAGTGCGGCGAAGGGTCCCGGACCCGGCAAACACGCCTATACCAATGAAGACGTGAGCCGCCAGAACGACAACAACGGCAACGTCAAGTACGACAGCAAGACGGAAAAGATCCAATAGCTTCTCAGCTATTTTTCCTTCAGTCATGGGGACGGTGGCTCTCGGTCGCGCTCCACAGCGCTGCCTGGAGCTTTTCGTTTTTCCTGGACGTGTGGGCG
>JBOGLI010000725.1:0-6021 GCA_050746165.1 Terriglobales bacterium
GCCTCGCACAATCCGTGGACCGATAACGGCATCAAGATTTTCGGCCACGACGGCTACAAGCTCTCCGACGCGCTGGAAGAACGCCTCGAGGCCGACATCTTTTCCCACTTGCATAGCCGACACGACCCGCAGCGCGGCGACGACGTCCACGGCGCCGACAACCCGCTCACCGCGCAGTATTCCGGCGCAACGGATCCCGAGCTGTTGCGCGAATACCTGGATTGGCTGGTCGCGTCGGCGCATCCCGCGCTCTCGGGCGTGCGCCTGCTCGCCGACTGTGCCAACGGCGCTTCAACTCCGGTCGCGCACGAGCTGTTCACGCGCTGCGGCGTGCGCGCCAGCTTCATTCATGACCAGCCCGACGGCCGCAACATCAACGAATACTGTGGCGCGCTGCATCCCGACGTGATGGCGGCGGAAGTCGCGCGGCGGCCGGGCGAATTCGACCTCGGCGTGACCTTCGACGGCGACGCCGACCGCGCCCTTTTCTCCGACGGCAATGGCAAAGTCCTGAATGGCGATGCCGTGCTGCTGCTCTGCGCCCGCGACATGCAGAAGCACGGCAAGTTGAACGCCAACGTGGTCGTCGCCACCACGATGTCGAACATGGGACTTGAAGTGGCGCTCGAGCGCTGCGGCATTCGCATGCTGCGCGCGCCCGTTGGCGACAAGTACGTGCTCGAGGAGATGAAAAAGACCGGAGCGACGCTCGGCGGCGAGCAGTCGGGCCACATTATCTACCGCGACGGCGACGCCACTACCGGCGACGGCCTGCTTACGGCGCTGCGCGTGATGGATGCGGTCGTACGGTCGGGTAAGCCGCTCGACGAGCTGGTCGCCGACCTGAAGACGTTTCCGCAGACGATCCAGAACGTGCGCGTACGCGAGAAGCGGCCATTCGACGAGTTCCCGGCCGTGGCGACGGCCATCCGGTCGGCGGAGGAGGAGCTTCGCGGACGTGGACGTGTGGTGGTGCGCTATTCCGGCACCGAGGCGCTGGCGCGGGTGATGGTCGAGGCGGAGAGCGACGACACGCTGCGCCGCCTGACCGAATGCATCGCCGGGGAAATTCGCAAGGCGATGGGAGTGGAACGCGCATGATCCATATCGGACCCAAGGACCGCGTGTTCGTTCTCACCGGCGCCGGCATCAGCGCCGAGAGCGGCATCCAGACCTTTCGCGATTCCGACGGCCTGTGGAAGGGCATCCGCTTCGAGGAGGTCGCCACCCCGGAAGCCTGGCGCCGCGATCCCAAGATGGTGTGGGATTTCTATTCGGCGCGGCGCAACTCCGTGCTCACCAAGAAGCCAAACGCGGCGCACAAGGCGTTAGCCAAGCTGGAAGAGAAAATCGGCGACCGGCTGCTGATCTGTACCCAGAACATCGACGACCTGCACGAGCAGGCCGGATCGACACGCGTCGTGCACATGCATGGCAATCTTTTCCAGAGCCGCTGCGATTCCTGCGGCCGCTCGCCTTTCGAGGACCACAAAGTTTACGAGGACGAACTCCCCAAGTGTCTCGCCTGTGGAGCTACCGTGCGGCCGCATGTCTGCTGGTTAGGCGAGGTGCCGTACCAGTTGGACCGCCTCTACCGCGAACTGGAATTCTGCACGATCTTCGTCGCCGTCGGGACTTCCGGCCTGGTGCATCCGGCGGCCGGGTTTATTGCCCACGCCAAGCTCAAGGGCATGGTGCGTACGACCTGTTACGTGGGCAGCGAGGAACCCGCCAACCGCATCCTTTTCAACGACGTGGTGCTCGGTCCAGCCACGGAGGTGGTGCCTGGGTTATTTCAATACGCCAGCGGGAAAGGGCGACCTTGACCGCGCGTCCGCAGCGGCCTACCATCGTTTGTAACCAGGGTGGCTCGCCGGCTCTCACTGAAGCGCTCGTTGCTCGATTTCCGGCCCAGTCCCGCGGATTAAAGCACGTGGGGTGCAAAATGAATTTCAGCCTCCGTACCCTCGCCATCGTCCTCACCAGCTGCACGGTTGCGCTGTGCCAGTCAAAGCCGGGAAGCGGAACCGGTTCGACCGGGAGCGGCTCCGGATCCACCACCACGACGCCGAGCGTCACGACTCCGACGACGCCGTCGCGAACCATTCCTCCGGTGCAGCAGCAGATGCAGATGCCCATCTTTCTTAGCGGGCGCGTGGTGATGGATGACGGGACATCGCCAAGCGAGCGGGTAAGCATCGAGCGCGTCTGCTCCGGCCAGGCGGTGAAGGAAGCCTATACCGATTCGCGCGGCTTCTTCAGTTTCACCATTGGCGGCGGCACGGTGAATATGGAAATGCAGGACGCGAGCACGAGTAGCGACTCGCGCATGGGTTCCCCTGGAATGATGTCGGGCATGGGATCGATGGGCGGAGTGCCAGGGCAGACGCAAAATCTGCGCCAGAGCCTGTTCGGCTGCGAGTTGCGCGCCTCGTTGCCGGGGACACTTTCGGAAATGGTCGAACTGGCGCCGCACCTCAACGACAGCCTGACGAACCCGGACGTAGGGACCATCGTCCTGCATCGAATCGGGAAGGTGGACGGATCGAGCGTCAGCGTGACCTCGATGCAAGCGCCCAAGGACGCGCGAAAGGCGTTTGAGCACGGCCGGAAGGAACTGAAAAAGAACGAGTTCGACAAAGCAAAAGACGATTTAATGCGTGCGGTCACCGCCTATCCCAGCTACGCCGAAGCCTGGGCGGCGCTCTCGGAAGTGCAACTGCACGAGAAGGACTATCCGAACGCGATCGCCTCGAGCCAGAAGGCGATCGCCGCCGATTCGCACTTCATCGCTCCGTACTTCACGCTCATCAGCGCATCCGCCGATCAGCAGGACTGGAAAAATACGGCGCAATACGCCGACAAACTGATCTCGCTCGACGCCTATCACTATCCCGCTGCGTACTATTACGACGCGCTGGCCTACCTGCAAATGAACGACCTGCAGAAGGCGGTTACGTCGATCGTAGCGGCGCGCAAGTACGACATGGGCGGGTCGCTGCCCAAGGCCGCGCTGCTGATGGGCGAAATCCTGATGCGCAAACAGGACTACGCGGGAGCGGTCGGAGCGTACAAGGCATACCTGGAACGCGTGCCGACCGGTCCGTCGTCGGATTTCGCGCGCAACGAGCTGAATGCGGCGCAGACGAAGCTGGCGGCGAATGGGCCCGCTCCGGCGCCCGCGGCTACGCCCAAATAAATTCATCCGAGGCTGGTGTGGCTGAGTTCGTCTTCCATCCGGTCTTCCGGCTCGGAAGGCGGAACTGCGTCGCGGAAAAGATAACGCAACATCGGCGGCGCGATCAGGGTGGTCACCGCGGTCATGAAAATCACGACCGCATAACCTTTTTGTGAAATCGATTTCGTCTGCAGTCCGATGAGAGCGACGATCAGCGCAACCTCACCGCGCGGCAGCATGCCGACCCCAACCTTCGTCGCCGACTTGATGCCATCCAGAAGCATCGGCAAACCGCAGCCGAGCACCTTGGAGATAATGGCGAGCGCGGAGATCACGAGGGCGGTGATCCACAGGTCGGACGTGAACATGTGCACGTCGAGGCGAGCGCCCATCACGAAGAAGAAGAACGGAGCGAGGAACTCGACGATGGCATGCGCGCGCGGCTGCAGGTTCCACTCCGGCGAGTAATCGGCAAAGACCAGTCCGGCGAAGAACGCGCCGATGATCGCAGCCATGCCGATCTTGGTCGCTGCCACGCTCAGCCCGAGGCAGATCGCGAGCGAGAGGATGAGCGGCGCGTCGTGCGACGACATGCGGCTCAACCCGGGACGGATCTTCCGCACCACGCGCGGACCGATGAAGATCATGAAGATGGCGAAGCCGAAGGCCTCGGCGATGAGCACGCTGAGATGGACCCAGGCGACGCTGCCGCCCGCGGCCAGCCCGGCAGCAATGGTCAGCACCACCATTCCGAGGATGTCGTCGAAGACCGCAGCTCCGAGGATGACCTTGGCCTCGCGCGTGTGCAGCGCGTGCAGGTCACTGAGCACGCGCGCGGTGATGCCGACGCTGGTCGCCACCATCGACGCCGCGATAAACACGGATTCGTGCAGCACTTCGCCACGCAGGTGCAGGTAGGTGAAGCCGAGTACGAAGGGAACGATCACGCCCGCGACCGCCACGCGAAGCGACTGGCGGCCGACTTTGATCAGCTCCCCGGGACGCGTTTCCAGGCCCACGGTGAAGAGCAGGAAAATGGCCCCGATTTCCGCGATTGATTCGACCGTGTCGCTGGGGACGACGAGCCCGGTGAGATGCGGCCCGAGGACAACGCCGGCGAGAATCTCGCCCAGCACGGCGGGCATGGAAAGCTGCTCGAAGAGTTCGGCGAAGGCTTTCGCCCAGACGAAGATGGCAAACAGTTCGAGCAGGAAGGTGTTGGCGGATTGCGGCATGTCGTACAGGCGACTCCGGAAAGGGGATGGAATGCGCCTTAAGGACTAATAACGCAAAGGCCGGAAGCGGGCCACAAAAATCCAGAGTAGCTGCGCGATTTCGCGCGGCAACTTGAAACGGCAACTCTCGATTCCCGGGACTGGACGCGCGGCTCCGGGCATCTAATAAAAAGTATGAAGCGGGCTCATTGGGAGGCCAGCGACCGGTTGCTTGCCGCGTCCGCGCTGCTGTTGTGCGGCATCGCCGCTTGGTCGGTCTCGCAGTTCGGTTGGGACCCGGCGCACCGGATGCTGGTGCCCTTCGCATTTCTCGGACTGGTGCTGTTTCTCGGATTCCGCTACGGACGCGCCGTAGGCATGCTGGGATCGGTGATCAGCGCGGTGGTGTTCGCGTTCGCGTTGTACCAGCCGGTCGGCAGCTTTGCCGTGACCGACGACGCGGCGAAGTCCGCACTGGCATGGGCGATCCTGGCGGGAGTGACGGTGTCTTTCCTGCTGCTTCCCCAGCACCGGCAGCACAAGTGATCATGAATTGCGGAATGGAAGAATTACGGAATTGCAGAATTGAAAAACCGTAGGTTCTGAGTTTCTAGATTCCGCAATTCCTCAATTCGGCAATTCCGCAATCAGAGAATGATTCTCTCGTCGCCGACGCGGCGTGTAACGCGTTCACGGTCCAGCCACTCGAGCAGCGGGATCGCGTATTTGCGCGAGACTCCGGTTAAATCCTTGAACCTGGCGACGTCGATTTTGGGCGAGACGCTTTTCTGTCCGGCGATGAGCGCGCGGAGTCCGAACAGTGCGTCGCGGTGAAAAACGAGGTCGTCCGAAAGTTTGACGAGGACGCGATCGCGCAAGAGTAGTGTCACGATTTTCTGCGCGCGTACGCGGTCCACCTTGACAGCGGCGAGCACATCTTTCAGCGCCGGGACCTTCAATCCCGCCGAGGCGAAGGCGCGCTCAATCTGGCGCTGCGACTCGGCTTCGTCCTCTTTCATGGCGACGCCGCGACCGGCAAGACGGACCTGCTCCGCTCCGGCCTCGATTTTCTTTTCGGAAACCAGCGAGGCGACGATTGCATGGAAGACGGCTTCGTCGACGCCCAGCTTTTCCATCAGCTCGCCCTTGGCCATGCCGGAAGTCAGCGGGTTGGATTTGTGAAACAGATCGAGCGCCGAGAGCAGGTCGCGTTGGGCATGGGCAAAAGCGTCGGCACTGACCAGCATGTCGGCGGCGCGAACCAGGCCGGGAACCGCTTTGGCAGCGGATTCGACGCGGCTGCGAGGCCACCACCCGGTTTCGCGCACGGCGGCGTCAAGGCTGAGGCCGGCAGCGCCGCGACGGGCGACGCGCGCGGCCAGAATATCGCTTTCCGATACTTTCTCCATGGTGCGCAGGAATGCTAGACGCTCCGCCATGGCGGACTTCTTCCACGCAGGTGCCGCGTCCAACACCACGCCGCCGCCGATGGTCACGACCGGAGAGAACTGGCGGAGGATGAAATGATCTCCGGGCAGGACCAGCCAGGGCTCGCGAAGGCGGAGATGCGCGTAGGAAGAATCGCCAGGTTTCAGAGCGCCTTTGGGACCGGCTGAGGGCAGCCGGTCC
>JBOGLI010000726.1:0-4988 GCA_050746165.1 Terriglobales bacterium
GCCTCACCTGCTCCATCCCGCACTGTCTCGGCTTTTTCTCTGGACGCCAGCGCAGGAACTTCGTCCCGTGCCGGAACCTTCCCTGGTTGAAGTAGTCGTAGGAAACCTCGCACACCAGCTTCGGATCCAGCGGTTCCCACTCGCCGCTGCGCTCGGTGCTCCAGCGGCTCGGACCGCCCGGGGCGCGTCCGGTGAAACCAGTTCCGCCCATCAGTGGCTTCAAGATTTTCTTTAACTCTTGCCGCTGCTCCGCTCGAAAGCTGGAGGTAAACCCGACGTGATCGAGCTGACCCGCGTCGTTGTACAGGCCCAGCAGCAGCGACCCGACTTCCCCGCCCTTGCTGGCCCAGCGGAAGCCGCCGACCACGCAATCGGCGCTGCGGATCTTCTTGATCTTCTGCATCGCCCGCTCGCCCGACAGGTACGGCGCCATCGCGGGCTTGGCAATCACGCCATCGAAGCCGCTGCCGGCCAGCTCCTTCATCCACCGCAGCGCCTGCGCCCGATCGGTCGTGCTTGGCGAAAGCTGAATCGATCTAGTGTGGGATCCTCGTGTGTGGGACCGGCTGCCTTCAGCCGGTCCCAAGTTGCCCTCGAAGATTCTCTCCAGTTCCGCTCGCCGTTCCTTCAGCGGCTCATCCACCAGCGACTTCCCTCGCTCATCCACCAGCAGGTCGAACGCGACAAACGATGCCGGTGTTTCCTTCGACAGCCGGTCAATCCGGCTCTGCGCCGGATGAATCCGCATCAGCAGGTCGTCGAACGAAGGCTGGCCATCGCGAAAGATCACGATCTCTCCATCCATGACGAATTGGTTCGGACGGACGTCGCGAAATGCCTGCACCAGTTCCGGGAAATACCGCCCCAGCGGCTGACCCGCTTTCGATTGCATCAGCACCTGGTCGCCTTTGCGGAAGACCAGGCAGCGGAAGCCGTCCCACTTGGGCTCGTACAGCAGGTTCGCGCCCGACGGAATTTCCTTCACCGACCGCGCCTCCATCGGCGGATACGGCGGCCGGATCGGCAGGTCGATGCGGGGAAAGTTCTGTTGCAGCTTCTCGGCGGGAACGGCGGCTTCGGCGACGCGGTCGGTCTTGCGCTCCCGGGATAGTGTTCGCGGCATGACACGTTAGATGCAGGACGTTCATTTCTCGTCCTAAGATGCCCAGCGATGTTTCGGGTTCGGTATTCACCCCCGACCGACTGATGTCAAAGATTGCTATTTTCTGTTATCGGCGGTAGCATGCGTCGATGAACGTATCACTCACTCCCGCCCTCGAAAAATTTATCGCCAAGAAGGTCAAAGACGGAAAGTACCAGACCGCCAGCGAGGTGGTGCGCGACGCCTTGCGCGCGATGGTGGAGCGGGACGAGAATCTTGCTCGGTTGCGCGAGGAACTGCGGCCCTCCTATGAAGCAAGCAAACGCGGTGAGTTTTCGGACCTCACGATGGAGGAACTAAAACAGGAAGGGCGCAGGCGACTTGCTGCGCGTCGGATGAAGAAAGTTGGCTAGAGTCAAACGTACGAAAGAAGCGGACGAGGACATCGTTGACATCTGGACATACATCGCCGACGACAACTCCACCGCCGCTGACCGTCTGCTCAAGACTTTCGAGTCCACGTTTGCGATGCTTGCCCGTCGCCCACTGCTTGGCCGATCGAGAGATGAGCTACTGCCAGGGCTGCGCAGTTTCCCTGTTGGAAACTATGTTGTCTTCTACCACCGCATTAAAGGCGGTGTTTCCATCATCCACGTAATGAGTGCTGCGCGCGACGTCACAAGGATGTTCCCTGGATAATTGCGCCGACGGATGCGCTGCTATACTTTTCCGCTTATGCTCCCGGACATTCTGGCCAAGGGCCAGGCGATGGCAGACCAGGCCTTGGAGCGCCTGCTGCCGCCCGCGACCCAGTTTCCGCCCTCGATTCACGCGGCCATGCGGCACAGCGTCTTTGCCGGCGGCAAGCGCCTGCGCCCGATCCTCTGCATCGAGGCGGCGCGTATGATCGGCGAACTGCTGCCGCTGGGCATTGCCGAGCTCGGCGCCGCCCTGGAAATGCTCCACACCTACTCGCTCATCCACGACGACT
Source organism: Terriglobales bacterium (assembly GCA_050746165.1). Lineage (GTDB taxonomy): Bacteria > Acidobacteriota > Terriglobia > Terriglobales > Acidobacteriaceae > DAISJI01. Next base: position 2,094 of record JBOGLI010000726.1, read on the forward strand.
TGCCCGCGCTCGACAACGACGACCTTCGCCGCGGACGGCCTACTTGCCACAAGGCCTTCGGCGAGGCGATCGCAATTCTCGCCGGCGACGCGCTCCAGACTTACGCGTACGAAGTGCTTGCCCGCCTCGCCTGTCCGCCCGAAGCGCGCGTGCGTATCGTCGCCGAAGTCGCGCACGCAACCGGCACCATCGAGGGCATGATTGGCGGCCAGGTCGCCGACCTCGAGGCTGAACACAAGAAGATCACCGCCGACGAGCTTGCCTACATTCATCGCTCCAAGACCGGCGCGCTCATTACCGCCTCGCTCGTGACGGGCGGGATGTATGCGGGCGCTGACGAGGGCGATACCGAGAAGCTGCGTTCCTTCGGCCGCAAGGCGGGCTTGGCCTTCCAGATCGCCGACGACATCCTCGACGTCACGCAAACTTCCGAACAGCTCGGCAAGACCGCGGGCAAGGACCTCGCGTCGGAGAAGGCCACGTATCCCGCCCTGTTCGGCATCGACGAGTCGGTCCGCAAAGCCGATGAACTCGTGAACGAAGCCTGCGCCGAACTCGACACCTTCGACGACCGCGCCAACACGCTCAAGGAACTCGCGCACTTCCTGGTCGAGAGGAAGAAATGACCGAGGATTGGACGCAGAGGATTTACAGTTGCTTGCGCCGATCCGATGCATTCAGGAAGTCCAGTATCTCAAATGAACGATGACAAAAAGTCCTCTGCGTCCTCTGTGTCCTCTGTGTCTAATCCCGCGGTAGACATTCTCGCCATCGCCGCGCATCGCGACGACGTCGAGCAGACCTGCGGCGGCACGCTGCTGAAGATGGCGGAACGCGGACATCGTACCGCGATCCTCGATCTCACCCGCGGCGAGATGGGCACACGCGGCACCGCCGACGATCGCGCCCGCGAAGCCGCCGAATCCGCGCGCATCCTGCGCTGCTCCTGGCGCGAGGCGCTCGACATCCCTGATGGCCGCGTCGAGAACACCTTCGAGAACCGCCTGAAAGTCGCGCGCATCATTCGTGCCGCAAAACCACGCGTCGTCATCCTTCCCTACTGGCAAGGCCGACATCCCGATCACTACACCGCTTCCACGCTCGGCTACGAAGCCTGCTTTCTCGCGGGTCTCAAGAAGTTGGAGTTTCAAGCCGGGCTGATGACCCGATGGCCCGATGACCCGATGACCCGATCTCCTCATCGTCCCTTCAAGATCATCTACGCGTCGCTCTACTTCGACGTTCGTCCGACGTTCGTCGTGGACATCTCCGATCAGTTCGAAGCGCGTTTCGCCTCGCTGATGGCCTACAAGTCGCAATATCACGACCAGCAGGAAGGCTCGGGATTGTTCCCGCAACAGGCGGAGATCCGCGATCGCGTGGAAACCATGGCGAAGTTTTACGGCTTATTGGCGGGCGTGAAGTACGCCGAACCGTTCGTGCAGAAGGAAGTGGGATTGATCGACGACGTCACTGCGATTCCGGTGCAATCAATCTAGCTTTTAGCTTTTAGCTGTTAGCCAGAAGCAGATTCCTCGCCCGCCGCAGCGGGCTCGGAATGACAATTGTGTGGAGTTCTTGATTTCGTCCTTAGCTAACAGCTAAGAGCTAACAGCCTAGAGCTGCTTTACTGGCTCACTCCGACCGCGGTTCCCGCGCGGTCATTCGCCATTGGAGATTTACCGGCGAAATAAGAACTGTCGTAAAGCGCGCGGTACATCTTCCCCGCGAGTTCGGCGGCCTTGGGGCCAAACGTTGGACGTCCGCCCTCGAGGAACACCACGACTGCGATCTTTCCGTACTGCGTGTTCGCGTAGGAGGCGAACCAGCCGAAGCGCGTGCCGTTATTCGAGCAGGTTCCGGTTTTGCCGAGGATTTGCTCTTCGTTGAAATTCCAGCGCACACTCTGCGCCGTGCCGTATTCGACCGCGGCGGTCATACCCGGCTGCATCTCGGGGATGAGCGGCGCGATGTCGAGATAGCGCTTCACCTTGGGTTCAAAGTTCGCGACCTCGGCGGCCGACGTCGGATGCTGCAGGTAGTAGAGCGTCCCGCCATTGGCGATCGCCGAGACGAGCGCGCCCAGTTGCAGCGGCGTCATCGAAATACTTTCGCCGAACGAGCACATGCGTCCCACGCCGCCCAGCCGCGGGTCGAGTTCCTCCGACGGGTACACGCCGAGGTGCTCACCGGGGATGTTCCACCCGGCCATCTCGCCCAGCCCAAACTGGTGCGCGTAGTAGCTGACTTTCTCGAAACCGAGCCGGCGTCCGAGGGCCTCGAAGAACTGGTTGTTGGAGTGCGCCAGCGCGTTGGTCAGGTTCATGGAGACGCGGCGGCTCAGTTGCACGCGCGTGTCCTTGGTAATGATGCCTTCGCTCAGCGCCGCCAGCCCGACCGACAGCTTGATGGTCGAGCACGGCTCCGCGCCTTCCGATAGCGCCAGTCCCTGGTTCACCATCGCCAGGATGCGTCCGCTGTTCGGGTCGATGGCAACGACCGTGCCATTCATGTTGCCGAGCGCCTCGATGGCGGCGGCGCGCACCGCGGGATCCTCGCCGGCGGTAACGTCGGCCGTGGTCAGATCGATATCGACGAACGACGAGGCCGTGAACCGCTCGTAGTAGCGGTTGCGCTTCACGCGATGCCCGTTGATCCACTGGTAGCGGCTATACCGGCGGCGCGACTTGGTCGACGCCTTCTTGACCGACGACTTCGCCGTCGTGTGGCTGCTCTTACGCGCGGCGATCTGCTTCTGCGTCTTCGCGCTTTCGCTGACCTTCGCCGACTTCTTTTTCGACTTGGGCGAGATGGTGGCCGCGGTCGCCGCCGCGCACAGCAGCACCAGGGCGGCGAGGAGAATGAGCACTGTGGAGAAGGTGGACCGTTTTCTCA
>JBOGLI010000727.1:0-3070 GCA_050746165.1 Terriglobales bacterium
GATAGATGTTCAACAGCTCAGCTTGCTCAACCTTCTCGCGCAATGAGGCAGCGAGGCGGCCGGTGATGTCGGCGGCCTCGGCGAGCGATCCGCTCAGCTTCAGATTGAAATGCCGCAGCGCGACCGAGGGAAGGTCATGGTTGGAGTAGGTCGGGTCGAGCAGGAAGGAATAGAGCATGGGGTCGTGCTCGACCCCGTGGACCTCGCGAAATTGTTCCGGCGGCACTCCCGGACCGCCGCAGAGCGCGTGCTGCGCCGACTTCCAATCGTGGATCGCCTTCGGCTGCCTGGGGTCGGTAAGCAACTCAGTGACACGCGCCCCCGCTGCAGTGGCCGTGTTCATTGACAATGCATGACCGGACATGCCGCTGATGGCCAGCTTGCGCGCGCTGCCGAGTTGAATGGAGCCAGCCGATGCCGCGAAAAGCGTTCCGCTTTGCGCGGGCGCCGATTCGTCGCTCTCTTCTTCGTCCACGGGCGCCGCCGCTGCCATTTCCACCGCGATTGCGAGAGCGGTTCCCTTCGCGAGGTCTTTTACCAGCTTGTCGACGTCGCGATCGGATTCGATTTCCTTGTACTCGGTGTCGGCGAGTTCCACGCCGCTAGGCAGAAACTCCTTCAGCAAGGAATTGAATTCCAGTTCGGTGAAGAGCTGGCGGCAGGCGTCGGGGTCGGGCTCTACGGCCTTCATCGGCTCGAGGTCGAGGGTGATCGGAACGTTGCAGTCGATGGTTACCAACTGCTTCGACCACAAGATCTGGTCGCGATTGTTCTTCAGCGACTCGCGGTAAGTGTTCTTCTTTACTTCGTCGGCGTGGTCAAGAGCGTTCTCGACCGAACCGAATTGCCGGATGATCTCCACCGATCCTTTGTCGCCGATTCCAGGCGCACCGGGGACGTTGTCGATCGCATCACCGCGCAGGGCCATTACGTCAATCACCTGTCGCGGCGGAACGCCCAAAATCTCCTCAACTTTCGCGGCATCGCAGAGCAGGTTGTCCTTGGGCGGGTTCAGGACGCAAACGTTGCCGTTCACGAGCTGCATCATGTCTTTGTCGCTGGAGACGACATAGACTTTGCGCCCCTGCTCCGTTGCCTGGCGGGCGAGCGTGCCGATGAGGTCGTCGGCCTCGTAGCCCTCCATCTGGAGAATCGGAATGCGGTAGGCCTCGAGCAGCCGCCGGATGTATGGCACCTGCTGCTGGAGGTCCTGCGGCATCTCCGCCCGGTTCGCTTTGTAGCCCTTGTACTCCTGTTCCTGGAAGGTCTGCGTCTTCAGGTCAAACTTGCTGATGGAGGTGCGCTGGGCCGCCTGCTCGTCGCGGAAGGTCTTGGCGCCGACATCGAAGACGGCGGCTCGATAGGCCGGATGGAAGTCCTTCACCAGCTTGAGCAGCATGTTGGTAAAGACATAGACCGCCGCCGTGGAAACGCCGCTCTTGGTGGACATGCCGCGCTGTCGCGCCATGGCGTGGTAGGCGCGAAAGATGAACGACATCGCATCGATCAGGAAGACGGCATCGGTATCGGTCGGGACGGGGGCGGGGCTGCCCTGGACCTGTCCCACACTAACGCCCTGCGTTTCCACCGTCGCCGTCGCGGATTTTTTCTTTGCGGCCAACAGGTAAGTGTAGCAAGCGCCCCGGCGCCCGGTCGGTAAGAGCTATTTCGCGCCAGCGGTAGTAAAATGCGTCGCGATCCCCATGAAAACCGTTATGAAACGCACCTTCTTTACCGGCGCGATTGTACTGGCGTTCATCTCGCTGGCAACGGCCGCCAATTTCTGGAATAAGAAACCGTACACGCAATGGTCGCGCTCCGATGCGATCCAAATGTTGACGGACTCCCCCTGGGCAAAGTCCACCCTATTGCACAGTTCCTACGGTTCCTCTCGCACGGTCGCAGGCGTCCAAGGCGTGGAGGATTCGCGAACCGAGCCCATGGTGCGTTATGCGGTCACGCTCCGATCCGCGATGCCCATCCGGCAAGCGAACGTCCGCATGGCTGCGATCGCGGACAAGTACGACAACATGGATCCGGCAGGCCGGCAGGAGTTCGATAACAAATGGAGTAAGTACCTGCAAATGGCATACGCCAATGCGGTCGTGGTCGAGGTCAATTACGGATCGAACCTGCCCAGCCTGGACCGCGAACTGGTTACGTATTTCCAGGCGCAGAAGCTGGAAACGATAGCGGAGAGCACTTCCTTGATCTTGCCCGACGGCAAGAAATTACAGCCGATCGGCTTTGAGAGTGCGCCGCACCTTTTCGTGCTGGCATTCCCGCGGCCCTCCGGACTCGCCCCCAACAGTTCGTTCACCGTTGTATTTCAGCATCCGGGGATTACAGACTATGCCGCGCAGAGCATCACGGCGACGTATTCGCTGAAAGAAATGGGATTCGACGGCGCTCCGGCTTTTTGAAGCAAACCATCAGCCGCTGATCAGGCCTATCAGCGGCGCACGTTTTCCAACGTCTCCGAGGCACGGACGAGCACGCCTGTGAGTGCCTGCAGTTGCTCCGCAGTTGCGGCCGCGTCTTTCCGGTCAATCGATTCGTTCACGCCTGGAATAACCGACGCCGAGTAGCCGCGCAGGTCCGCCGGGGCGTAGATGGCGTGCTTGAACCATGGACGTCGCGGCAATCCCTTGGGCAGCAGCAGGGCGCTCTCGGTATTGCGCAGGGCGGTGTTGAGGGCGCGCGGGTCGGAGGGCGGATGTGCTCGCATCTCGTTGGCTGCTGCGGCGGCTTTGGCGAAGCGAGCGGCGGCCGCGAGAGCGGCGTCGAACGACGGCGCTCTATCGGCAAAGGTCGCGGTGGCCTTCTTCTGCGCCGCGTCCAGGTAATTCGTGATCTCCTTCGCGTATTCCGCGTAGTCGTAGGGCAAAACTTCGGCGTCGGCCATGCGCAGCACCTGCAGGCCGGTGACGCGCGCCACCTCCTGCGAGTAGAGAAAATTCGGGTCGCCGAATTTTTTGAACCACGCGAAGTCATCGAAGGCGGAGTGATAGACGCCGTAGTTGCCGCTGCTGCGAACGTCAGTAGCGGGCACGCCGGAGTGGTCCAGGAA
>JBOGLI010000728.1:0-2413 GCA_050746165.1 Terriglobales bacterium
GTCGAGAGCGGATGGACGCCGGCGAGCGAGCAAACGAGCACGAGCACGATCGCGACGAAGGCGGCGGCAAAAAGAAATGCCAGGCCGACTTGCGCACGCGCAAGTAGCGTATCGACGGTGGTCATGAGATTACTTCCCTGTCAGTTTGGGCGCGGGCTCGTAGTGCCACGCGCCAGGCGATCCGGACGCCAGCAGCGCCTCGCGCCGCGGCGTGGCGCCTGCCGGGGCGATCGCAATGTGTATCCAGGCGCGGCACTCGAAAATCAGTTGATCGAATGGCAGATCGGTCGCTCGGATCTTGTCGATCGAGTCCTGAAGATCGAACCCGATCGGCACAATGTCGGCGGCCCTCCCGAAAATGTGCGCGCTGGTCGGGGCGCCTCCGACCGAGAAGTTGACCGGCCTCGAGCGATAGCCGCTATTCACATGGATGGGGACCGCCAGAAGCGCTCGCACGGGCTCGAGGAGCACGCTCGCGAGCCGCGTCAGATTCTCGATCGTCAGGGAGTTAGGCACGTTCTGATAGCCCAGTCTGAGCGCTGACTCGGAGAAGGTGAGCTCCTCGAGGCTGAAATGCTCACTCAGCTGCGTCATCATCCATCCCCGTTCTGGAACTTAAGTGCGCGCTCGATCTTGAGACTCAGCGCATGCACCTGGTCGCGAATGTCGTGGCGCGCGCGGCTGTCCTTCTCTTCCTTCTGATCGAGCTTGTTCTCAATTCGAAGCAGGCTCTCCTGGAGCTCTGCGGATGCCTCCCGTTCCACGCGCGAGACGTCCTTCGATACCGAGTCGATGCGCTCGTGGATGCGATTGACCGAAGATTCGAGTTTCTCGGTAGTGACGCAGGTTGCGAGCGTCTCCTTGAAGCCCGCGAGTTCGGCGCGAAAGAGGTTCACGACGTCGCTGCGTGTGAGCTTCCAGCACGCCGCGAAGAGACTGAGCACCAGGATGCCCATTCCGCCGAGCAGCCAGCCGCCGGCGCGCAGCAGATCCACGGGCGTGATGCTCATCCGCACACCTGTATGACCGGACGCCTGGAGCCACCGCCCCCACCACCGCCGCCGGCGACGCGAAATCCGCGCATCCGAATCGGGTCCGCGTTGCCACATATCGGCCATGGCGGTACATAGCCCGGGTCCACGATGCCGTTTGAGGTCAAGGTCAATCCCGTGATCGCGTCGACGTCGCCCGAAGGACTCACGCCCATCGGAAAGAAATTCTTGATGCTCTGCGGGCGCACCCAGAGCCCAAGGCGCTGCCGCCTGGCGATCTGCTTGATCTCGCCCAATGTGAGCGCGGCGTTCCAGATGCCGACCTCTGAGAGCAGCCCCGGGAAGGTATCCACCACGGTTCCGCTGACGCTGGCGCCGGCAAGGATGGTGCCGGCGAGGCTTCCGAGCGTCGCGCTCGAAGTATCGTCCACATAGTTAACGCCCACAGCGCCGTAGGCGCCGATATAGAGGCGCCGCTGCGTGGCGGAGGTCCCGACCAGCGTCACGTTGTACCAGCGCGCAAAGGTCTGGACCGGCAGCTTGCAATAGGTCGGCGTGCCGGCGGTCCCGCCGACGACGAAATTCATCCCGAGCACGCCGTTTTGGAAAAAGGCGTCGATCGCGTTGCTGAAGGCGAAGTCCTGGAAAGCGAACAGGACCTGCGGCGTAGCGCCGGCGATGACCTCCGGGAACACCCACATATTGACTGTGAACGGATAGCCGGTCGCGCCGATCAGCGACGCCGAGCTGTCGAGGCTGTACTCGGGCGATGCCGCGACGTTGAATTGCCTGCAGGGCATCTGCGTTACGCGTAGGTGTAATTGATCGAGCGCACCTCGATCGAATGGCCGCTCGAGGCGAGCGCCTGGCCGCTGGCGTTCTCGACGATAAAACTAAACTTCGGGGGCACAGCGCCCCCGAAAAAGGCCGCGAGCGAGGGCAGAATGAACTTGTACGTTTTGGCGGAAGTGGTCACGCAGGTGATGATGCCAATGAGCTGCAACTGGCCCTCGCCCAGCGCGCTGTAGGAACTGTCGCTGCCGCTGCCGCCGCCGGTGTAATCAGTCCCATCGCTCGCGGCGCACCAAACGGTCACGACGTCGCCGACCGTGACCGAGGCGGCGAGTGCGAGAACTACTGCGACCTCGTAATCGACCGCCAGCGCGCTCGTATTGTCGACGGCGTTCGACTCGCGATTGCTGTTATTCGCCAGCGAATTGAGCGAGCAGGTGACGGCGGTGCGCGTGCCGTAGCTGATGCTTTGGGTCGTCATGCCGTGATGTCTCCGTTTTTGATGTGGCCGTGCCAATGGCCAGAGGCGCTTGCGTCGATCGAGGGCTGCACCGTCATTGAAGCGAAGTCCCTCGAATCGATCGTCCAGGCGAAGCCGTCCTTCGTGGGCACGATTCGCTCATTCCAGT
>JBOGLI010000729.1:0-1832 GCA_050746165.1 Terriglobales bacterium
CCTCTGGAACGCTCGCCTTCTCGTCCCCGGTGCCGAGGAACACTTGCAGGAGTCTCTCCCGCAATACGGCCGGACGTGGCGGATCAAGGTGACGCACACCTTTTGAATGAGCTTCGCGTTCCATCACGGTTTACCGCTGCGGCCAACGCTTCTGCTGGTCGCGGCTCTCGCGTTCGGAGTATTCACCGCGGCCCCGTTCGTATCGGCGCAGGGCAATGAGTCGCTGACCGCCGACCAGGTCAAGGCCGGCTTTATTTACAACTTCACCCGCTATATCGAATGGCCATTGCCGGCGGACACGGATCGCACGCGCTTTCACGTCTGCACCGCGGGCGAAGACGGAGTCGTCGATCAACTGGAGGTTGCAGTCCAGGGAAAGGTCGTCGACAACCGCCGCATCTTCGTCATTCGCCTCCGCGATCCCGACAGCCTCGCCACGTGTGAAGTTCTGTATGTTGCCAATATCTCGCGCAGCTTCGAAGAGCAACTGGCTGCTGCCGTGGCCGGACTGCCGGTACTCACCGTTGGCAATAAGCCCGGGTTTCTTCGCGGCGCGGGCATGTTGACGTTCGTGATCGAGGACAATCGCGTCCGCTTCGACGTCGACGTCAATCTAGCCCGAAAAGTGAACATCCGCTTCGATTCGCGGTTATTGGCCCTGGCGCGCAGGACCGACAGGGGGACGAAATGAGATTCCTTCGCTTTGCATCCTTGGGTATCAAGCGGCAGGTCATCGGGATCGCCGCCGCAACTTGCACCGTCGCGCTGCTGTTGGCCGTCTTCGCCTTTGTGGCCGCCGATTGGTGGAGCTTTCGTGATCAGATGGCGCGCGAATTACTCGTACTTGCGGACGTGACCGGTGCGAACTCGGCCGCTGCCCTCGATTTTGTCGACCGCGGTAACGCCCAGGAAGCGCTGAATGCCCTCTGGGCGCAGCCGCACATTATGTGCGCCGCTCTCTACGACCGGGAAGGGAACGAATTCGTCTCCGTCAGCCGGCCGGATGCGCTGGACTGCGTTCCTCCGCGAGTGCAACAGACCTCGGCGGCGCCGCAACGCACCGCCATTCACGTCCTCCGCGACGTCCGTCACCAGGGAGAGAAGGTCGGCAGCGTGTACCTTGTGTCAGACCTCAAGCAGATTCAGCAAAGGGCCATCCGGTACCTGATCATCGCGCTGCTGGTCCTGGCCGTCGCTCTCTCCTCCGCCGTTGCGCTCTCGGCATGGCTGCAGCAGTTCGTCACCCGGCCCATCCTCGACCTCGCCGCCGTCGCCCGCCGCGTCTCCGAACGCCGCGACTACTCGCTCCGCGCCCCCGAATCCCCCAGTCCCGACCTCGCCGTCCTCGTCGCCGGATTCAACAACATGCTGGGCCGGATGGCCGAACATGAGGCCGAATCCGCGCAGAAAAATGAGTGGCTCGAACAAAAAGTGAAGGAGCGCACGAACGACCTCTTACGCGTCAACCAGGAATTACGTCAAGCCAAGGAGGTCGCCGAGGCCGCCTCCCGCGCGAAAAGCGAATTCCTCGCCAACATGTCCCACGAAATCCGCACTCCCATCAACGGCATCCTCGGCATGACCGAACTCGCCCTCGAAACCTCGCTCTCCCCTGAACAGCGCGACTACCTCCACATGGTCCGCAGCTCCGGCGATGCCCTGCTCGGAGTCATCAATGACATCCTCGACTTCTCCAAGGTCGAGAGCGGAAAGCTTGAACTCGAAACCATCGACTTCCAACTTCACGAGTGCGTGGGCGAGTGCGTCCGCTCCCTCGCCCCGCGCGCGCATGAAAAGGGCCTCGAGATCGCCTACTACCTCGAACCCAACGT
>JBOGLI010000730.1:0-4106 GCA_050746165.1 Terriglobales bacterium
GGCGGTGGGGAAGAGCGCTCCCTGGCTGATTCTGTGTGTAATGCTGTTTTCCTTCGCGGTGCGCGCCGTGTACGTGGAGAGCTGCTCCAGGTTTGTGCGCGGCGGAGTCTATCGCATCGTCAAGGAAGCGCTGGGCGGCGGATTTGCGAAGGTGGCGGTCTCCGCCCTGATGTTCGATTACGTGCTGACCGGACCTGTCTCGGGCGTGTCGGCAGGCCAGTACATCGCCGGACTGGTCAATGAACTCCTCGTCGCCGTGTATCAACACGGACTGTTGCCGTGGCACGCCGCCGCTGCACCACAGATCCCGATCAACGCCACGTCCATGGCGGTCGCCGCCGGAGTGACGATTTATTTCTGGTGGCAGAACATCAAGGGCATCGAGGAGTCCAGCGACAAGGCGATGAAGATCATGTACGTCACGACCGTCATGGTCGTCCTGATCCTCGGCTGGTCGGCGTACACGGTCTTCACCCGCCCCGGAATTCATCTCCCGCCACTGCCCATCCCGACCAACCTGCATTTTGCGCCGGAGGCACTCGGTTTCTGGCGCCACAGCGACATCCCGAAGATGTTCGCGTTGCTCGGCATCATGATGGCCTTCGGCCACTCGGTGCTGGCCATGTCGGGCGAGGAGACGCTGGCCCAGGTCTATCGCGAAATCGCCAGCCCCAAGCTGAAGAACCTGAAGAAGACGGCGCTGATCGTCGCCATCTACAGCTTCATGTTCACCGGCATGGTCTCGCTGCTGGCGGTGATGATCATCCCCGACAGCGTTCGCATCCCGGTGTACAAGGACAACCTGATCGCCGGGCTGGCGATGTACGTAACGGGCCCGCTGGTGTTGCGCATCCTGCTGCGCATTTTCGTGGTGGTCGTCGGGTTCCTGATGCTGAGCGGGGCGATCAATACGGCCATCGTCGGCTCGAACGGCGTGATGAATCGCGTCTCCGAGGACGGCGTTCTCACCGACTGGTTCCGCAAGCCGCACCGCCGTTACGGCACCAGCTACCGGATCATCAACATGATCGTGATCATGCAGTTGGTGATCATTGTCGGTAGTCGCGGCGACGTGTATGTACTGGGCGAGGCGTACGCCTTCGGCGTGATGTGGAGCTTCGTCTTCAACAGCCTTTCCATGCTGTTGCTGCGCTACAAGTACAAGGGCGAACGGGGCTGGAAGGTCCCGCCGAACCTGACGCTGTTCGGAGTGGAAATTCCGATCGGACTGGCGTCGGTGTGCGCGGTCCTGCTGGCCACCGCGGTGATCAATCTGTTCACCAAGTCGGTGGCGACGATCAGCGGCGTCATTTTTACCGGCGTGTTCTTCGCCGTCTTCATGGTTTCCGAGCGCGTCAACCAGAAGAAGCACGCCAACACCGCTCGCGAGATGAAGGAGCACTTCCAGCTTCTCCACGAGGAAAAGGTGGACCGCGAGACGGTGAAGGCGCGACCTGGAAACGTGCTGGTGCCCGTCCGCGACTACAACACCATGTTCCACCTGAAGTGGATACTCGATCGGGTGGACACGCGCGAACAAGACGTAGTGGTGATGTCGGCGCGCATCACGCGCTTCTCGGCGGGCGGCGTCGACCTTGCCATGGAGCAGATCTTCAGCGACTACGAGCAGACGCTCTTTACGCGGGCAGTCGCCATTGCGGAAGCCGTCGGCAAGCACGTCTCGTTACTGGTGGTTCCCGCGCGCGATGTCTGGTCGGCGCTGGCACTGACGGCGCGCGACCTGCAATCCTCGACCGTGGTAGCCGGGTTGTCGAGCCGCATGAGCCCGCAGGAACAGAGTTTTCAACTCGGCCGCGCCTGGGAGGCGATGCCGCAGCCCAAGCGTCAGTTCGTACTGCATGTCGTCCATCCTGACATGACCGCCGACACCTTCCGCATCGGCCCGCATACCCCGACACTGAAAGGCGAAGACGTTGACCTGGTGCACAGGCTGTGGCTCTCGATGACGCACGAACAGGGGATGGACCGGCTGCACCACTCCGACATCATTACCACCGCCCTGACGCGACTGGCACGCGAATACGCCGGCCGTGAGCACGAAGACATCATGCGCGAACTGCGCAAGACCACGGGATCGTCCTCGGTAGAACGGCGCAGCGTTTCCCGGCCCCCGGCAACTCCGCCGCCGGTTCTTCCTGGCGAGCCGGTCAAGCCACGGCCCGACAAGCCTCCCACGGATCCGACGAGCGGGAAAGAGTGAAGGAGCTTTTGGGCTTTGGGCTTTGGGCTTTCGGCTTTAGGCTTTCGGCTTTCGGCTTTCGGCTTTCGGCTTTCAAGCTAAGAGCTAAAAGCTAACAGCTAAGAGCTTGTTCTCCGATATCGCGAAAATTGGTGGCTAGCAATTTTCCGGCAGCTCAACCATGTCCAGTGCGGTTCCTGGCCGGCGACGAAGCCGGGGGCGCAGAAAGTGGTCGGACGCATGTTGCCGGAGTCGTCTCCCGTCCTCTCCTGCTCCGGCGGGACGATTTGCCCGACTTCAACTGGGGAGACAGTAATGAACTTCTCGTCGATCAATCCGGCCTTGGCCATATAGCCGTAGAGTGTCGGCCCGCCTTCGCACAGGAGATGGCGAATGCCAAGGTCCCGGTAAAGCATGCCCATGACTTCCGGCAGATCGACGAACTGGTCTTCGCCCGACGCAATGACGCGCACGTGAGGGTGGGACTTCTTTTCTGCCAAGCGGGCCGCACCCTTACGCGTGGTGACTACCACGGCATCGACGTACTCGCCGTCGAAGATGCGATAGGCGCCGAGATCGAGTGACGCCGCGCCGGTAACGATGATGTTCATCTCGCGCCTGCGACCGAGCGCCTGCCGCAATTCACGGCAATCTGGCGCCATGATGCGAAATACCGGGCCGCGTTCGCGTTTCCCGGTTTCGGTCTCTTCGACGAGCGTATTCACGCCAACGATGACCGCATCGGCGTGCGCCCGCAGCAGGTCCATGAGCCAGCGATCGTCCTGTGACTGAGAGATGGCGGCACCGCCGGCGTGCCGGCCCTTCAGCGAAACGATGCCGTCAAGCGACTGCACGAAATTGGAGTAAATCCAAGGACGTTGTCCGGGCGGCTGCGGAAAACCCAATTTTCCGTAGCGGGCGTAGGCGTCATGCTGGAGTGCAGGCGATTCCCCGTGGTCGAATAGCACTTCGAACTCATTCATAGCGGCGATCCTGGCGATTCCCGAGACGTTGAAACCTTAGTTTCGCAACTTTCCTCAGGTCGCGTGACATCTATTCTGGCATGCCTTGGCGCAAGGGAAACCGGCTGCGCACCATCGCGGAAGAGCAAGCCGACCCCGCGACCCGCGGCATATATGGCGAGATCAAGGCCGCGCTTTCCCTTCCCGGCCTGCAACTGTACTACCCGGCGATCGCCGCTTACCCGCGTTTCCTTGAGTTGCACTGGGAGATGGTCCACAATGTGGCGCACAGCCGTGAACTATTTGCGTTCGCCGATCGCCTGCGTGCCGACGCGTACACCCGCGTCCACAACTACTTTCATGTTCCTAACCTGCGTTGCGGCATCGATCTGAGCGGCCCGGCAAGCCTGACAGACGCGGCCAACTTCTTCCACTACCGCGACCCGCTCATCCTCCTGTTGTTCATCTTTCAACTCCAGGCAATGGAAGGTCCGACGGGAAAACCGCCCGACGGCGGCGCCGACGCGGTGGGTTCCTCCGAGCAGTTCAAGGTCAGCCTCGCCGAACTGCCTGTCTCGCTATCGGAGCAGGACGCGCCCGCGCCGGTCCGGAGGAAATACGAGGAGATCCGCCGCACGCTGGATATTCCTTTTGTGCCACCGGAGTTATGCGCCTTCGCCATGCGTCCGGAATTCCTCGATGCGTACTGGAACGCCCTGAAGCAGATGCTGGCCTCGCCGTTATACCCCGCGTGTAAGCACGGCGTTCGGGCCAGCGCCTGGTCGCTCGCGGCGCAGTTGCCCGGGCCCACAGAACTGGGCCTCGAGCAGATGGGAGAAGCCGGCCTATCAGCGGAGGAGATCGCCTCCGTCGCGCGCATCCTCGATCTATTCGTCGAATTCTTGTCGGGTTCCCTGCTCAACGTTGCCGCCGCCAAGATCGCC
>JBOGLI010000731.1:0-2997 GCA_050746165.1 Terriglobales bacterium
GGCTGAGGGCAGCCGGTCCCACACCTCTCCGTTCGATCCAGAACACCGTGTTCGGATCGTTGCTTTCCATCGCGAACCCCAGCCCGGCGCGGATCTCACCCGTCCTCCGCCCGAGCAGGAACGCATCGTCGGGACGGTCGCGCCACTGCTCTAACTCAGCGGTTACGCGGTCGAGCGCGCGAATGACCCCGACGTATTCATCGCCGTTTTCTTCCAGGAATTCCTTGCGCGTATCGAACGCGAATCGCCCGTCCCCCGGCGGCAGCAGTCCGAAGAAGAAGTTGCCCCGCTCGCGCACGCCCTGCGCGGCCGCCAGCAACCCGAGCGGCGACGTACTTTTATTTTTCTGCGCCAGCGCCTCTAAATCGCGCGCCAGTTCTTCAAACCGCCCCGCGCTGACCATCACGCCAAAGTAGCTCCCGGCAACGTCCTCCAGTTCATGCGCCTCGTCGAAGATCACCGTGCCGCACTCGGGAAGGATTCCGGCGTCGTCCTTCGCGTCCTCGGTCGCCATCTTGATTGCCAGGTCCGCGAAAAACAGGTGATGGTTAACGATGATGATGTCGCTCTCGGCCGCCTTCCGGTGCATCTCGGTGATGAAACAGCGCTCGAATTGCGAGCACTTCTGCCCGATGCAAGCCTCCCCGCGCGCGTCGAGCTTGTGCCAGAGCTGGCTCGATTCGGGCAGCACCGCCAGCTCCGCCCGGTCGCCGGTCGTCGTGGTCTCGTCCCATTCCTTGATCGCCCGGTATTGCTCGATCTCCTCCAGCCCGCTCAGCACCGGCTGGTCGGTCAAGTCGTAGAGCTTCTTGCGGCACAGGTAATTGTTCCGCCCCTTCATGTAGCAGACTTTCAAGTCGGGGCAATGCTGCGCGAGAAAGGGAACGTCCTTAAAGAAGAGCTGTTCCTGCAGGTTTTTCGTTCCGGTGGAGATGATGACTCGTTTGCCCGAGCGAATGACCGGCATCAGATAGGCGAGCGTTTTGCCGGTACCCGTGCCGGCTTCTACGATCAGGTGACGCTTTTCCGCCAGCGCTTCCTCGACCGCCTGCGCCATCTGCAACTGCCCGCGCCGGAATTCATACGCCGGATGCGTCTTCTGCAAAACGCCGCCGGGGGCGAAGAATTGGTAGAGAGTGCCGGCGGGTTGGGTGGTCGAAGCCATGTTCGGGGACCGCATCCATATAATAGCCGTGGTGCTCGACTTTTCATTTTTCAATTCTCATTTTTCAAATCGCCGACCCTGGCCACAAACGGATTTGAAAAATGACAAATGAAAATTGAAAAATCCCTTGGCTGAAAGCTCCCAAACCGCAAAACACGCTGCAACCCTCGCTATCGTCGGCCGCCCGAACGTCGGCAAGTCGACGCTGTTTAACCGCATCGTGGGCCGCCGCCGCGCCATTGTCGGCGACGAGCCCGGCATCACCCGCGACCGCCTCTACGGCAACGCCGATTGGAACGGACGCCGCTTCCGCGTGATCGACACCGGCGGAATCATTCCGGAAGACAAGGAACACATCCCGGCCGAAATCTTTCGCCAGGCGCGCGTTGCGCTGGAAGAGGCCGACGCCATCGTGATGGTCGTCGACGGCCGCACCGAGCTCGCCGCCCCCGACATGGAACTGGCGCGCCTGCTCATTCGCATGGGAAAGCCGCTGTATCTCGCCGTTAACAAGGTGGACACACCCAAGCTCGCACCTTACGCCGAGAACTTCCGCACGCTCGGCATCAAGAACCTGTTTCCGATCTCCGCCGAGCACTCCACCGGAGTCGCCGAGTTGCTCGACGAGGTGGTGAAGGTCATGCCGGCGTCGGAACCCGAGCAGGAAGAGCTCACCACGGAAGTCACCGAGGAAGACGGAGAACAAGACCGGGGTGTGGGACCTGCTGCCCTCAGCCGGTCCCACGAGGATGTCGAAACGAGCGATGCCGTGGAACCGGCCGAGGGCGGCCGGCCTACAGAAGATCTGCGCGAGTTGAAGATCGCCATCATCGGCAAGCCCAACGTCGGCAAATCCACGCTCCTGAATGCCCTTACCTCTTCCGACCGCGCCATCATTTCCCCCATCCCCGGCACCACGCGCGACGCGGTCGACGAGATGATCGAGCGCGACGGCCAGCAGTACCGCTTCATCGACACCGCCGGCATCCGCCGCAAGGGCAAAACCCGGCTGATGGCGGAAAAGCTCTCCGTGGTCATGGCGCGCAAGCATCTCGAGGCTGCCGACATCGCCCTGCTCGTGATCGACGCGACCGAGGGCGTCACCGCGCTCGACGCCACCATCGCCGGCTACGCCCACGAGGCCGGCCGTTCCGTCATCATCGTCATCAACAAGTGGGACCTGGTTGGCCGCAAGCAGGAGGAATCGGAACGGCGCACCATGCAGCGCCCGCGCGCGCATGCCCCTTTTCACCGCCAGACCGGTTCGCGCCATGCCATGACTGAGCGCCCCGACCGCGCGGACTTTGAGGAGCGGGTGCGGCACGCGTTGAAATTCCTGAACTACGCGCCCGTGTTGTTCGTGTCCGCCAAGGAGGGCCGCAACATCGACAAGCTATTCAAGAGCATCGGCGAGGTCGGGCGCGAACGCCGCAAGCGCATCCCCACCTCGGCCATGAACCGCTTCCTCGAGCACATCGATTTCGACCGCGCCTCCGTGCCTTACAACCGCCGGGTCAGGATCCTCTACATGACACAGGCCGGCACCTCGCCGCCGACCTTCGTGCTCTTCGTCGATCGCGCCGTGAAACTGCACTTCAGCTACGAGCGCTTCCTGGAGAACCAGATCCGCAAATCGTTCGGCTTCACGGGCACTCCGATCTGGATCAAGACTCGCACCCGCTCGTAGTTCTTTTCACCACGGAGGCACGGGAGCACTGAGGATTGCGATTTGCAATTTGTAATTTGCAAAGTAAGCAGCGAATGTCGCGGGCGCCCACATTACAAATTGCAAATTTCAAATTACAAATCAAAAATATTCCTCCGTGCTTCCG
>JBOGLI010000732.1:0-5624 GCA_050746165.1 Terriglobales bacterium
GTGGGGCACCCATCATTTACTGGGTTGAGTTACGGCACGACTGAAGTCGTGCCCTTCCGAAAACATTTTTGAAACAAGTTCAAAAGCGGGGATTACTTCTTCTCGCTGGAATCGCCGCCGGATTTCGATTCCGTCTTGCTCTCGCTTTTCTTCTCCGAACCGCTGTCGGCCTTCACGTCCGTCTTGCCGTCACCGTCGGTCTTGCGTTCACCGCTCCTCGACGAAGACGAGCCGGATTTCTTCGCGTAGTCGGTCGCGTACCATCCCGAGCCCTTGAACTGCACGGCGGGGGCGGAGAGCAGTTGCTCGACGGAGTCCTTCGCCTTGCAATCGGGGCAGTCGGCCGGGTGCGGATCGCTGAACTTCTGCATGCGTTCGAAGCGGTGTCCGCACTTTTTGCAGCGGTATTCGTAAATGGGCACGGGAGCTCTCGGAAGAAGTAATAAGTAACAAGTAATAAGTAATGAGGCCGCAAACGAAAGTCCTCGGTACTTATTACTTGTTACTCGTTACTGATTGTAGGGTGCGCGTCGAAGGCGGTCAATTTGCGGCGGTGTTAGACTCGCGGCGATGGCCGCTGAAAAGAAGCCGCTGCCGCCCGGACCCGCGCTGTACGTGGTCGGCACGCCGATCGGCAACCTGGAGGACATCACGCTGCGCGCGCTTCGCGTCCTCGAGCAGGTGGACGTGATTGCCTGCGAGGACACGCGCCAGACGCAGAAACTGCTGGAGCATTACGGCATTCGCACGCGCACCGTCAGCTACCACGAGCACAACGAGCTGACGCGCGCGGCGGAACTGATGGTCGAGCTCGAGGGCGGCGCGCGCGTTGCGGTCGTGACCGATGCGGGAATGCCCGGCATCTCCGACCCGGGCTATCGTCTGATCACGCTTGCCGTGCGGCACAACATTCCATTGATTCCGATTCCCGGAGCGTCCGCATTCGTGACGGCGCTGGCTGCCAGCGGACTTCCCACCGATTCCTTCCGGTTCGACGGGTTCCTCCCCGCGAAACAGGGCCAGCGGCGCACGGCGCTGGAAGCGCTGCGACAATCGCAGCGAACGGCGATCTTCTACGAGGCGCCGCACCGCATTGAAGAGACGCTCGCCGACATCGTGGCGGTGCTCGGTCCCGCGCGGCATGTGGTGATCGCGCGCGAGGTGACGAAGCTGCATGAGGAGTTCCTGCGAGGCAGCGCCACCGACCTGCTGGAGCGCGTCCGAGCCCATCCGCTGAAAGGCGAGATCACGCTGCTGATCGGCAAGGCCGACGAGTCGGAACAGCCGCGGCAGGTAAGCGTCTTTGAGCGGGTCGAACAAACGATGTCAGCAGACTCGCTCGACGAGAAGGCGGCGCTGAAGAAGGTCGCGAAGGAGTTGGGGCTATCGCGCAGCGAAGCGTACCGCGAGTGGCAGCGGGGGAAGCGATGATGGCACCCAGCCGGCTGGTACTGCTTGCGCTGGTGTGCGCGCCAATGCTGGCTTCCCCGATGCGGGCGCAGCAGGAGCCGCCGTTGGACTTCAAGGCGGTTGCTGAGGGCCCCGCGCGCACCGACTTTCGCTGGAAGACCCAACTGATTGGCCCACGATTGACATTCCAGCAGCGATTCCTGGTGCAGGTGCGCGCCAACGTAACGGTTCCTGGGGGCGATCGGGCGCATGACTTTTATTTCCTGGTGAAGGTGGCGGACGAAGCAGGGCATTGGCTGAAAGGCAACGATCACAACCACTATTCCGTTCCAGCGAACCTCGCCGGCGAAAACGAAGTGCAGTACACGTGCGGGCTCTACCTGCGTCCAGGGAAATACGGTGTGACGATCGTTGCCTACGACGGGAGCGGCAAGGAGTTCGACGTCGCCCACAAGGCGCTGGAGGTGCGCGGGCTGAAAAAGGACAAGCTGCCCGAAATCGATCGTGACCTGGCCACGGTCGAGTTTGTCTCCGATGTTCCCAGCGACAGCATGGAAGAACACGCGTGGCCGACGCACGACGACACTTGGACGCTCGCGCATGGGCGGGAGTGGCTGCCCGTACGGAACATAGTGCCGGTGCAGATTGACGTGGTGCTGAACCTGTCGAACTGGATGGACCCGCGGCTGCGAGGTCGAAATTCGGTCAGGCTGTTCCGGCAGCGACTGGGGCGCGCCATGCAAGTGGGGAGCGTGCTGTCGCACCTGGACCTGGCCCATGGGTGCATCCGGATCAGCGCCGTCGATATCGCGCCCTCACGGGTACTCTACGATCGTTCCGATGCATCGTCGTTTGACTGGACGAAAGCGGAACAAGCCATCTCGCCGTCCGACCAGGAAGTGGTTGACGTGAGCGCGCTCGAACACCGTAAGGAAGCGGCGATGTTCTTCCGGCGATTTCTCAGCCACGTCCTGTATGACTCCGGTGGTTGCACCGGCGCGACCGGTACAGCGCGCAAGGTGTTAATCGTGGTAGGCGGAAGTTACGTATTCCCCGCGGGGGCGCATGTCTCCGGCGCCTGGCCCGAAAAGCCTTGCGACTGCCGGTACTACTACCTGCGCACGGATGACTACCCGATCGACGACGACATTGATGGATTGATGAAACATGTCACCAAGCGCCGCAATCACATGCAGGATGGGAGCAAGTTTCGAGACGCGCTGGCGCAGCTTATCGCCGACCTTGAGAGTGGAGGGTAGGACGGTGGCGGCTATTTATCCGGCGCGTAATAGCCGTTCTTCTTCGCAGTCACAACCAGCGGCGGCAGGCCCTTGGGCGGTTGCAGCTTGACGCGAATCTTGCGGTACTTGCCGTCGTGCGCGCGATTCGTGGGACGATAGCCGACGACATACTGGTTTCGCAGTTCGATGGCGACCTTCGAGGCGATATCGCCGAAAGTGCTCGGCGGCCCAAGGAAGGTGCGGCCGCCGGTGGCGCCGCTGATCGCCGCCATACCTCCGGGGCCGTAATCCTGGCAGGGAATAGCAACACCGTAGATCTGCACGTCCGCCTCGCGTACCAGGCGCAGAAGTTCCTTCGCGCTGTAACGGCTGTGATTTTCGCCGCCGTCGGAAAACACCATCAGCACGCGCTTGGCGTTCTTCGCCGCCCTCATTTTGCTGAGGCCGAGATACACCGAGTCCCACAGCGCGGTGAGGCCATGGGAGTGGGTGTAAACAAGCTCGCCGGCGATGTCTTCGGGCCGGTCGGTGAAATTGCCTACGTAGTTGGGCTTGTCGGCAAAGGTAATGAGGAAGAACTCGTCGTCGGGATTGGAGGCTTGCATGAATTCCTTGACCGCGTCGCGCGAGGTATTCACCGCGTCGCCCATGCTTCCACTCATATCGAAGATGATGCCCATCGAGATGGGCGCGTCCTGCGTATAGAAGTACTCGATGGTTTGAGGCTTGCCGTCCTCGAGGACGAGGAAGTGAGAGCGCTGCAATCCGGTGACGATCCGGGTGGCGGTATCGGTGACCGTGACCGGCACGAGCACGACGTCAACATTGCTGACGAATGGCTTGAGATGCGTTTGCTTGGCGTCGGCAGCGGGCGCTGTGCCGGGAGCGGGCGGGCGCACATGGACGTCGTTGATGTTCTGCGCCGCGCAGAATGCGGAGAGCACTGCGACAGCAACCGCGAATCGGCAAGATTCGATCATGCGGCCAGCCCAGCCGATTGTAGCGCCGCCGATAGAGTGCGGCAGCTATTTGCTGACATCGAAATCGAGCGACGTTCCCGCAATGACCTTCTGTCCTGCGGCGATCGATTGCCGGAGGACGGTGCCCGGTGCGGGGGGATTCGGCAACTGCGGATCGACAGCGACGGTGTGCAGCGTTCCAATCTTCATGCCGGCGCCCTGCAGGATGCGTTGCGCGTCGGCGAGCGAGTGACCGACCAAGTTCGGCATCACATAGGCGGCGGGCTCGTCGGGCGCGGCAAGGAGCAGGTTCACCTTCGGGGAGGCAATCCCCTCGGCGCCGGCGGGCGGATTCTGCGCGATGACCTGGTCCTGCGGCTGGCCGGGCAGATTGACGAACGCGACCGTCCCGGGTTCGAGTCCGCGGCGGCGCAGGTTGATTTCAGCGGAGCGCTCGCTGTCGCCGACCACGTTCGGAATCACCACCTGCTGTTTGCCGAGACTTTCCGCGAGGCGCACGCGCCAGCCGCGGCGGACCTTGGTGCCGGGGTCGGGTGTCTGCGAGAGGATGCGGCCCTCGGGAATGTCGCTCGAGTAGAAGCGGTTGGCGACGTCGATGAGCAGGCCGTTTTGCAATGCGAGCCGTTCCGCCTGGTTGGGCGTGAGTCCGACCAGCTTGGGGACAGCGACCTCACGGCCATGAATGGCGACCCGCATCGCGGTCAGCGCCGAGGCCAAGGCGACGATCACCAGGATCAGGCCGAGAAGAACGAATCGGAAGAAGGCACGCATGTCGGGATGGGCTGATTGTAGCGCGGTTTGGGAGCCGAGATTTGTGACGTAGCTCATGAACTGGCCCGGGGTTCACGAATCCCACTCAAGCCAAAAGCGGGCTTGAGTGGGCCACCACCTATCAGACCGACTCGGTCATCTAGTCAGGCACAAGAAAAAGCCGCTCGGCGGAGCGGCTCGATGAAAGACAGATCAAGGAACTATTTCCGGCGGCGGAAAGCCAAGCCGAATAGGCCGGTGCCCAGCAGTGCCAAGGAAGCAGGCTCAGGCACCGATCCGTAATAGAGGATGCCAAATGGATTGTCGTTGTTATTGGTTCCAGTGCCCACTTGGTACATGTACATCTTCAGGGTGTGGTCGCCAGCCGCGAGGTTCACGTGAAACTCGCCGTATTCATTCGGCTGACATCCGATCGGGCCATCGGCGCAGATATTCTGGGTGAAGTTGGGAACTTGCAGGGTGATTCCGTCGAGGACGACCCACGATGTGTCGTCGGCCCAGATTTTCAAGGACAGCGATTGGCCCTGCGTGGAGGAGAATGTCTGGCTCGCATAGGCCAGGGCCGTGGTGCCGGCATACGGCTGATAAGGACCGGCGTCGCCGTAACCGGTGTAGCCGTACGAAATCCAAACGGCTGACGAGCCGTCTGGAAGGTTGGGTTGCCAAAGCGGATGGACACCGATGGCGACGGCGGACACGGTGGAGGAATCAGCCATCGTCAAAGTTTGGCCGGCATGGCTGTAGAAAGTGGTGTCCGCGGCTGCGATACCGCACAACAAAACAACGAGTACCAGACCGCCAATCCAATTGCGCATAGATGCCTCGCTGGGGGCCCGATTTGGTCTTAGACAGGGTTAGGGTGAACCGACCAACACCGGGAAGTGCATTTCAAATTCCACTTGCGTTCGCGTAGATGCAACGATTTACAGCTAATTGCAGCGCCAAATGTGCAAAAGATTGCATGCCGGTGACTGCCTGGATTCCATTTCCAAAACCGGGGGGGGACAGGTATATCGCACGATACTATCGCCTAGCTGGTATTCCATCTGCTTACCCGGGGCACCCGCGTGAGACGCCTGCGTTACTGAGTGGGTAAGCGGCGGGAGGGCGGTGCGACGGTCAGAAATTCGCTGACGTTTTCCCACAACAATTGCGGGAAGCTCTTATCCAGGTAGGAGCGGATGGAGACGTAGCATTCGTCGCAGCCGTTCGAGTTGGTGAA
>JBOGLI010000733.1:0-3200 GCA_050746165.1 Terriglobales bacterium
CCACGGTGCTGGTCACCAGCAGTATGAAAGGCGAGGGCAAGAGCCTGATGACGGCCAACCTCGCGCTGACGTTTTCGAAGCAGGTCCGCCACCAGACGGTGATTGTCGATTGCGATTTCCGTTGTCCGACCATCCACGAGTTGTTCGGTGTGGATCCGGCACCGGGGATTGGTGACTGGTGGATTAACGATCTGCCGCTGAACCGAGTTTTGCGCAAACACCCCGAGCTCCCGCTGTGGTTCCTGGCGGCCGGACAAGTTCCCAACCAACCTTTGGAAATCCTCCAGTCGCAGCGCTTCGCAGACCTGATCACAAAACTGGGCGGCCTGTTTCGGTGGGTGATGCTCGACTCGCCGCCGCTGACGCCAATGGCCGACTCGTCGGTGCTCAGCCACCTCGCCGAAGGCGTGTTGTTGGTCGTTCGCCAAGGCGTTACCTCGACCAAGGCATTGAGTGCTTCGATGGACGCATTCGAGCGCAAGAAACTGCTTGGCGTAGTGGTGAATGAAAGCAGTAATACGGAGCGGCGCTATTACGACCAGTACTACAAATGAATGCACATGTCTGTCGCTAACGTGGAAGAAGAGTTACCTTCCGTCGAGATGCAAAGTTTTGCAACTACTGCCGCAAGTTTGACGAACGAGCTAAATTACTTTCGTACTGAAAACGCCTGAAATTTCCGCTAACTGTATGTTCCTGCTTGAGTTGCGTATGAGGGTTAATCGTATGCCAGAGAGCCCGAAAGTGGGTGTCTGGAATGACGATTGCTCTTTACAAAGGTGTAAGGGCGGTTATCTAGTTCAGCGACCGCATCAAGGGGAACAACCAAAATGGCAGTCATGCCCGTGACCATCCACGATCAAGCGCCGCTACGGCGAGGACGTTCAGCCCAGACGATCACCCGCGAATCGCACCTGGTGTCGGAGACGAACTTCTTGTTCGCCGTCGGCCAGGAGCGGAAGCGGTCGGAGCGCTCCGGCAAGCCGTTCCTGCTGCTGTTGCTTTCCGGCAATTACGCCGGCCGCAAGGGCGATTCCGTGGTGGGCAAGGTGGTGCGCGCGTTGGGCGTGGCAACGCGCGACACCGATATGGCGGGCTGGTACGAAGACAAGGCCACGATCGGGATTATCTTCACGGAGATCGTAGAGAATTCCAGCCAAGCCGTGCAGGCGGTGCTGACGCGCGTGACGACGGCGCTGAGCCGGAACCTCGATCCGGATGAATTGAACGAGATTTCCATCACATGCCACCTTTATCCCGAGCAGTCGTCGACGCAGGGAACGGTGGATGTGAGCGTGTTTTACCCGGGCCAGACGGCGGACCACCCGGAGAACCGCCGGCTCGCCCTGGCTGCGAAGCGCTGCATTGACATCGCCGGCAGCCTGGCCGCGATCCTTCTGTTTTCTCCCGTGTACGCGGTGATCGCGCTGCTCATCAAATGCACCTCGCGGGGACCGGTACTGTTCCGGCAAACCCGCGTCGGACAGTATGGAAAGAAGTTCACGTTCCTGAAGTTTCGTTCGATGCGCGTCAACAATGATGCGACGATTCACAAGGATTACGTGACGAAGTTCATCGCCGGCAAAGGCGAGAAGCAACCGAGCGAAGCGGGCGCCGTGTTCAAGCTGACAAACGATCCGCGCGTTACTTCGATCGGCCGCTTCATCCGGCGCACCAGCCTGGACGAGCTTCCGCAGTTTTTTAACGTACTGTTTGGCGACATGTCGCTGGTGGGACCGCGCCCGCCGCTGCCTTATGAATTCGAGGTATACGACGTGTGGCATCGCACGCGAGTGTTTGAAGTACGGCCGGGCATCACCGGCTTGTGGCAGGTGAATGGCCGGAGCAAGACGAATTTCGACGACATGGTCCGGCTGGATTTGCAATACGCCCGCACCTGGACCATATGGATGGACCTGAAGATCATGGCGAAAACGCCCAAAGCGGTACTGGGCGGAGAAGGCGCATACTAGGCAGTCTCACTTTTGCGTCGATCCAGTGGTCTTGTTCTTTAAAATCTTAATCACCTAAGTGCGACACACTTCTACGTGTCGCAGTCAGAGAAAACAAAATGATTCGAGTAGGGGTAGTGGGGTACGGCTACTGGGGGCCGAATATCGTCCGCAATTTTCGCGGACTGGACGGCACCCGTGTGGACATGGTTTGCGACAAGAGCCCGGCTTCGGTGGAGCGGGTGCGGCGCGCTTATGCGGATGTCGCGACCACGACCGAGCCAATGGACGTGATCAAGTGTCCTTCGCTGGACGCGGTGGCGATCATCACGCCCGTTTGGACGCATTACGAGCTGGCGAAAGCCGCGCTGGAAAACGGCAAGCACGTTTTCGTGGAAAAGCCGTTTACCTCCACGTCGGAGCAGGCCGAAGAACTAATCGAACTGGCGGAGAAGAAAAAGCTGACGATCATGGTCGACCACACTTTTCTCTACACGGGAGCGGTGCGGAAGATCGACAGCCTGATTTCGGAAGGCACCCTGGGCGACCTGTACTACTACGACTCGATGCGCGTGAACCTCGGTCTATTCCAGCACGACATCAACGTGATCTGGGACCTGGCGCCGCATGACCTGTCGATCATGGACTACCTGATCAAGGAGCGGCCGGAGGCGATCTCGGCCACGGGGCAGGCGCATTTCGACAGCGGGTTGGAAGACGTGGCGTTTATCACAGTCTATTTCCCGAAGAACATCATCGCGCATATCAACGTGAACTGGCTTTCACCGGTTAAGGTCCGCACCACGCTGATCGGCGGCGAAAAGAAGATGCTGGTCTGGAACGATCTGGAAGCCGACGAGAAGATCAAGGTGTACGACAAGGGCGTCGACATTCCGAAGCGTGAAGCCGTGTATCAGTTGCTGGTCAGCTACCGGTCGGGCGACATGTTCGCGCCGCGGTTGCCGGGCGGGGAAGCGCTCACGATGGAAATGAAGAAGTTTATCGACTGCATCAACACCGGCGCGAGTTCGTTCAACGATGGCCATGCCGGTCTCCGCATCGTGAAGCTGCTGGAAGCGGCGCAGAAGTCGATTAAGAACCGCGGGGAATTGGTTTACCTGGACGGCGTGCACAAGACAGTCGCCGCCGGCACCGCGAGATAATCTCGATGACCGAATTCAACTGCATCGCACCCGACGTCAAGCTGGGCAACGGGGTGAAGCTCTCCAAATTCATCAACCTTTACGG
>JBOGLI010000734.1:0-2893 GCA_050746165.1 Terriglobales bacterium
GTGCTGTTCCGCAACCTGTTCGCCATGGACGGGCTGAAGGTGGAGGATGTGCGTGGGGTGGTGGTCTCGTCGGTGGTGCCGCCGATGGACAGCACGCTGCGCGAGGTATGCGAGCGCCATTTCCGGGCCAAGCCGCTGTTCATCGAGCCAGGCGTGAAGACCGGAATGCCGGTGCACTACGACAATCCGGCGGAGGTGGGCGCGGACCGGGTGGTGAATGGCGTGGCCGCATTCGCGAAATTTGGAGGGCCGTGCGTGGTGGTGGACTTCGGCACGGCGACGACGTTCGACTGCATTTCGGCGAAAGGCGAGTACCTGGGCGGGTCGATCGCTCCCGGGATTGGCATTTCGGCCGACGCGCTGTTCTCGCGCACGGCGCGGTTGCCGCGAATCGACATCAAGAACCCGGGGCGCGTGATCGGGACGAATACCGTGGCCAGCATCCAGTCGGGACTCTTTTACGGCTACCTCGGGCTGGTGGACGGGATCCTAGAACGGATCGTCGCAGAGCTGGGGAAGAACACGAAGGTGGTCGCGACGGGAGGGCTGGCGGCGCTCATCGGCGAACACTCGCGGTTCATCAAGCAGGTGGACGACCACCTGACGCTGGAAGGCCTGCGAATCATCTGGGAACGAAACCAGAAAAACAAATAGGCCGCGGATCAACGCGGATTGCGGCGTCAACGCAGCAAAGCGTTATGCGGCGTCGGGGAGGGCGAAGGTTTTCAGGCCGCGCAGGAAATCCTGGGCGGAGTGATAACCGTCGAGTGTGCCGACGTCCATATATTTCTCCCCACAGTGCGTGGCGCGAACGGAGTTTCCGGCGTCGATGTAAGCGTTAAGCAGGTGACCTAGGTATTCATCGGCGCGATGCCGCGCCTCCCATAAAAGTTTGAGCTGGCGGAAGGCCTCACCGGTCGCGGTGACAGCTCCCCAAATCCACAGCGAGTGCGCGTCGGGCTGCTTGACCTCGACGCGCTGCACCCATCCCTGCTCGTCGGCGACGACGGCGTCGAAGGCGGAGGCGTCGGGCACGGGGAAGCAGACCAGGTTCACGCCGGCTCCGTGATTGTTTTCCAGTGCCTGGTTATAGGCATTCTCGGGAAACCAGATGGTGTCGGGCAATCCGAGCAGGACGTGCTCGAAGTGGCGCGCGAAGGGCTCGGCGCGGAACAGGGCGTCGCACAGCCCGCGCGGGTTCTGTTGCACGACATAAAAGATTTCAGCGGCATACTCGCGCTCGGCGAAATACTTCACGATGTCCGTCTTGTCGGCGGAGATCACCATGCAGATTTGGGTGGCACCGGCGGCGATCATGCGTTCGACGAGGTACTCGGAAACGGCCTTGGGTCGCTCCACGCCGGCGATGCGGCGCGAGCCGACCGGCAGCAGTTCCTTGGAGCAGCCCAGCGGCTGAATTCTCTGGCCGGCACCGGCGGCGGGGATGATTCCGATCATCGTTCACTCCGGAAAGCGCGTATTTCGTATCGCGTATTTTGTATTTCGAGGTTCATCTGCCGCATGCAAAAGTGCTTAGTGCTTAGTGCTGAGTGCCAAATGCCGAGTCCCAAGTAGAAGCGGGTGCAATGAGCACGGCGGCTTGAGCGCTTGATTTCATGCAACCGCCTCCGCCCGTGAATTCGGCCGACGCGCTTCTTGCAAATATTCGAGCAGTTGGGTGGCGCGCGTGTTACCGGTGTGCTCATCCAAGGTGCGCTGGCGGGCGCGCGCCGCTACCCGCGCCAGTTCTTCGTCGGAGGCGGACAGCGCGTCCAGAACGTGGTCCGAGTTATGAGCGACGAACAGTTCGTCGTCGGCGAAGAAGGTGTGCAGCCCGTCCCACCAGTCGGTGACCAGGGGAGTGCCGCACGCCGCGGCCTCAAAGAAGCGTCCGGAGGGACAGTAGCCAAAGCGCGCCATGCCCACGCGCGTGACGTTGAGCGTGAGGCGCGAGGACGAGTACAGCGCGGGATGGTCGCCGGGCGCAACGTGCTCCATCAACTGCAGGTTGGGCGGCCACGCGGAGTGTGCCGGATACAGCGACCCAGCCAGGAGAAATCGGTCATCGGGACGGCGGCGGGCGGGTTCGAGAAATAACTGTTCGACCTTGGCGTGGCGGTCGGCGGCGTACGTTCCCATGTAGGAGAGCAGGCAGGAAAATTCAGGACGAGGCGCAACCCGGGCGTGGACGTCGGGATCAACGCAGCCGAACAGAGGGCGAGCGCGCCGTACCCGCCAGCGGTTTTCCAACTCGTCGAGAATGCCGCCGCCAGTAAAAGAAAGATAGAGGTCCCACGAGGGCATCTGGTCGGCGCGGAGATAAGGAACCGGGCCCGTTTCCAGGTTGTGGAGCGTGATTGGGGTATCTAGATCGTAGAAGACGCGCAGCGGGCGGGCGAGGGCGAGCACCTCGTCAGCGATGCGCGCACCCTCGGGGCAATAGCTGCCGACGATGACGGCGTCTGAGGACGCGGCATCTTCCATGGCGCTCGCGCGAACCTCGTCCCAGCGGGAGTAGAGCACGAGAGAGCAGTAGTCGGCGGCGGTGAAATCGCGGCGCTTCGAGTAGTAATCGGTGTTCTTTTCGCAAAAGACAATGCGATGGCCGAGGCGGTGCAGGGCTTCCAGGAGGGCGCGATACGGCGTCGCGTGGCCATTGCCCCACGAGGACGAAATCGTCAGCCCAAACCAAGTGATCTTCAAGCCATACTCCTGCAGCAGGCGCGAGTCGTGAGGCGTGAGGCTCGAGGCTCACGACTCGCCGTCACACTCAAGCTACTTACCTTCTGATGGCGGAGGCGGCGCAAGCTGTTGTAAGGGGCCGATATGGCGGAGATTGGCGCGAGAGAGTCGTGAGGCGTGCGGGAAGAATAAACCCCGGGTAAGCCAAAGG
>JBOGLI010000735.1:0-3314 GCA_050746165.1 Terriglobales bacterium
ATGTTCAGTGTGGTCGATGGCGTCCTGTTGCGCGCGTTGCCGTTCGCGAACGCAAGCCGGGTTGTGGCCATCGACACTTCGTGGCCGGCAAAGTCGAAGACGGTTCCGCGCGTCACCGGTCCCGACATCATGGACGTGCGCGATGGCGCGCAGGCATTCGACGCGCTCAGTTTTTATTACTACGGCGAGGTCGGAGTGCAGTTGCAGGACCACGCCGAATTCACGGGAACGGCGTGGGTCCCGTCGGAGTTCTTTAGCGTGCTGGGGAACCAGCCGGCTTTGGGACGGCTGTTGCGGCCCGATGACGCGCAACGTGCAGCGGTCGTCGCGCTGCCGTTCGCGGTGCGCAATTACGGGTCGGGTGCGGCCGCGATTGGCAGAGTTTTCCAGGTCGAGGGCCGGGCGTACGAGATTGTCGGCATCATGCCCGCGGCTTTTCATTTTCCGGAGCAGTCACAGGTATGGATGGCCGTGCCCGAGATGCCCGAAACCGCATGGAGCCAGAGGACGGCGTTCAACTACCATGCCATCGCAACGCTGAAACCCGGCGTTTCGATTGATACCGCCCATGCGCAATTGAGAACGATCGGCGAACGGCTGCAGCAGCAGTTCCCAGACTCGAACAAGGGCAAGACTTTCGTCGCGGTTCCGTTGCGTGACCAACTGGTGGGCTCGGCGCGCTTGACCGTGTATTTCCTCATGGGAGCGGTCGGACTCTTGCTGCTGATCGCGTGTGCCAATGTCGCCAACCTGATGCTGGCGCGCGCGACGGCGCGGTCGCGAGAGATGGCGGTGCGGGCGGCGCTGGGCGCAACGCGTGGCGCGATCATCCGCCAACTGCTGATCGAAAGCGGAGTGCTGGCGATCGTTGGCGGAACGCTCGGTCTATTGCTCGCCTACGGCGGTACGGCGCTGCTGGCCCGCGCCGGCGCCGAGCAGATTGGATTACCGCGCATCGCCGATATTCACGTGAATTGGTTAGTTTTCCTGTTCGCCATCGGCGTTTCGCTGGCGGCGAGTTTTGTGTTCGGAATCAGCCCGGCGCTGCACGCGTCAAGGGTGGACTTCAACGAGGCGCTGAAGGCGGGCGGACGCGGCGTTGCCGGCGGATCGAACCGGCTGCGCGGCGGGTTGGTGGTCGCGCAGATCGCACTGTCGTTCGTACTGGCCATCGGCGCCGGATTGCTCTTCCGCAGCTTTCTCGCGCTCACCAGCGTTGACTTGGGATACCAAACCGACGGCAGGCTGGTGATGTATGCGCACGATCCGGCGCGCACTTTGCCGGAATATCTTGCGGCGGGACGCTTTTTCGAGACGGTGGTTTCCGAGATGCGGGCGCTGCCCGGAGTGAAATCGGCCGCCGCCGTGATGGGACTGCCGACCGGCGAGTACGGCTCGAACGGGAACTACGTCGTGGACGGCCAGGACTTCAAGTCACATCTGACCGACGCGGCGCATGCAGATTTTTCGCTCACAGGGCCAGGATATTTTTCGACGATGGGAATCCCGCTGCTGCGCGGGCGCGACTTCAACGGCGACGACCGCTATGAAAGTCCCTACGTCGCCATCATCAGCGAATCGCTGGCGCGGCAGAGCTTCGCAGGACAGGACCCGATCGGCCACACGATCCAGACCGGCCTGGACATGCCCGTGAAATGGATGACGGTAGTCGGTGTGGTGCGTGACGTCCGGCAGGACTCGCCCGCCACGTCGCCGGGCGCGACGATTTATATGCCGCTGCTCCAGCACCCGTATTTTGGAAACGAGGTGCAGGTGGTGATGCGAACGGCGGTCAGCCCGACGTCGATCATTCCGACAGTCCGCAAGAAAATGCTGGCGCTCAATCCGGAGGTGCCGACGAAGTTCACGACGATGGAAGCGATGGTATCGGATACGGTCGCCACGCCGCGGCTGCGCATGATGCTGGTGGGAATATTCGCCGGGATGGCGCTGCTGCTGGCGGCGATCGGGATTTATGGCGTGATCAGCTACGCGGTCACGCAGCGAGTCTCGGAATTTGGCGTGCGCATGGCGCTGGGCGCCACTCCGGGCAATATCGTGGGCCTGGTCCTACGCGGAGCAGGGTTGCTGGCGGCGATTGGAGTGGCCGCCGGCCTGGTGTTGGCGGCGGTAGCGAACAGGGCCATCTCCAGCATGCTGTTCGGGGTGAAGGCTTCCGATGCGATGACCTATGCCGCCGTGCTGGTCCTGCTGGCGGCGCTGGCGGTGGTCTCGGCGGCGATACCGGCATGGCGCGCGTCGCGCGTCGATCCGCTGGTGGCGCTGCGGCAGGAGTGACGCCCTATTGAGCCCGATTTGCTCCGGAATGACAAGAAATGGGTAGAAACTACACGCCCGGAAGTTTGGGGCGAAGGACTAAGTGTCTGGCAAACAAGGGCTTGAAATTGGCGAGGCGAGTGCTTTCTACCCATGAGCGAGGGGGGGAGCCCATTCTTGGTGCATAGCGGATTCGGCCGATTTTCCAATCCGCCCCAGCGCGAACTGACCAGCCAGAGTGGGCCCGGGGGAACAGTGATCGAGGAGTCTCAGTCGGAACAGCGGCGGCAATTTCCACGCCGAAGGGTGGAGGCGGCGGTAGCTGTATGCGGAGTGGCTTCGTCGACCGCTTCCCGGACCTGGCGCGGACACGCCCTGAACGTGAGCGAAGGTGGCGCCGGGATTATTGTCGCCGGGCCATGGCTGCCCGGGCAGGTGGTCCGGCTGGAGATTGCGTTCGGCGGGGCCGAACAGACTGCCAATGTTATTGCGCGCGTCGCACACCGTAACCGGCTCTACTGCGGGCTGCAATTCCTGGGGAATGAAGATCGCGCGCGAGCGGAGTTGAGGAGCCTGCTGGCGGGGTGAAGAAATGAAGAATGAAGAAGTCAGAATGAAGAATGAATACTCCGCCCATTCTTCATTCTGACTTCTTCATTCTTCATTGGATTTAATTGACCCACGGTGGGCGGGTTTCGCCGTTGCCCTTGTCGTCGTCGGGCGGACGGTAGTTGCCGTACTCGTCGAAGTACTGGCTGCGGTCGTGCTTGCGCATGTACACCTCAAACTTGCGGGCCATGCGGCGCCGTTTCCATTTTTGATACCGGTTGCGCAAACCGAATGACGCCTCGGACCCGGCAAAGAGCAATCCACGCGCGGGGAAAAACTTCACATAAATCCAGCCGAAGAGCGCGCCGCCGAGATGCGCGAAGTATGCGACTGATTCGCCGCGATGGCCGGGGCCCATACCCTGCAACGCTCCCGCCAGCGAAATGAAAATGAAAATCGCGACCAGGTATTTCGCCTTCATGGTGAAG
>JBOGLI010000736.1:0-5261 GCA_050746165.1 Terriglobales bacterium
GTGTAGAGGTAGTCGGCGGTCAAGGAGAAGGCGCGGCGAAGGATGTCGGGACGGCGCGTATAGAAGGCGCTCAGGTCCACGGGAGTGAACATCCATTTGTGCGGGTTGACCACCAGAGAGTGCGCGCGCTCGGCGCCGCGGAGGATGTCCTGGCGCTCCGGGAGAATCGCCGCGACCCCGGCATACGCGGCATCGATGTGCACCCATAGGTTATGTTCCGCGGCGACGTCTGCGATCTGGGCCACGAGATCGACGCTCGTGGTAGAGGTCGTGCCGACGGTCGCCACCACGCAGCACGGACGCAATCCCGCGGCTTTGTCCTTTTCGATCAAGTTCGCCAGCGCATCCACCTTCATGCGGAACTCCGCGTCCGACGGGACTTTGCGCACGTTCTTCTGCCCTATACCCAGCGCAATGGCGGCCTTCTCGATGGACGAGTGCGACTGGTCGGAGGTATAGAAGACCAGGTTGGGCGTGGCGCCGTTCACGCGCGCGTTAGGGTCGGCCATCTCGCGCGCGCAAGCCAGCGCGTGCAGGCTGCTGATCGAGGCGGTGTCGTAAATGATCCCAAAATAATCATCGGGCAAGCCCATCCACTGACGCAGCCAGCCGAGCGTTACCTGCTCCAATTCAGCCACGGCGGGAGAAGTCTTCCAGTGCAATCCATTGGTGTTGAGCGTGGCCGAGAGCATTTCCGCGATGATCGCGGGCGTCGATCCGGTGCAGGCGAAGTAGGCGAGGAAGCGCGGATGGTTCCAGTGCGTCACTGCGGGAACAATCGTGTTGTCAAAATCGCGAAGGATCTGGTCGAACGATTCGCCCGCGTCCGGCGCCGACGCGGGAAGCGCGTCCACCAGATCACCGGGAGCGCGATTGGGCACGACTGGCAGATCGCCGACCCGATCAAGGTAATCGGCGGCCCAATCCACCGCCTGGTGCGCGGCGCGGCGGAAATCGGCAGTGTAAGCGGACCAATCCTGTTCGGGCGTGCGCGTAGGAGAAGACATAAGGGCGCTCCTTAAAGAGAAATTGCAATTTTAGCGAAGTGAATGAACAAGTGCTGAGTACCAAGTACTGAGTGCTGAGTTTCGGAAGGGCGCGGCTTATGGCGCGCCGCCTCGCGACCGATGTCCATTCTTTACTCATTACTCATTACTTATTACTCGGCACTCAGCGCTTTTCTATGGATACAATCAGCCCATGGCCACCGACCATCTCGCGCGCGTTCGGCAGGAGCTGGAGAAATACGAACACCCGCTCCTCGATTTTTCGGCGCGCGAGAATGGCGACTCTGTCCAAGTGGTGATTCAGTTCCGCAATCCGCCCGTGCCGGTGCACACCTATTACTTCGACCTGCACCCGCGAGACTTGGAGAACCCACAGTTCGAGTGGAGCTTCCAGCGCCAGCTCTACGATTGTCTGCACGACTACTTCATTGAAATGTTCACGCGCACGCCACAGTCAGTCGCCGGTCGCCAGTAGCCACGTGAGACAAGAATTAACCACGGATTGCCACGGATCAACACGGATCAAACACCACGCGTTCGATCAGTGAGAATCCGTGTAAATCCGTGGTTAATCGATTACACGGTTCGAAGTCACGGCCTGGCGTGGCTCGCCTTGTTCGTGAACTGGACTAGCAGATCGAGCTTCTCCCGTGCCGCGCCGGAGTCGATTGATTGCGCGGCGATGGCGATGCCGTCGGAGATCGAGTCCACGCGTCCGGCCGCGACCAGGGCCGCCGCCGCGTTGAGCAGGACAACGTCCCGCCGGGGCGAGCGCGGTCCGTTCAATACATCACGGACCAGCTCCGCGTTTCCCGCGGCATCGTCGGTGCCTGCAATTTCGGAGAGCGGACGCCGCTCCAGTCCGAACTGTTCGGGCGAGATCTTGTAGGTCCGCACCCAGCCGTCGCGCAACTCAGCGACGCTGGTTTCGGCGGCGATGCTGATCTCGTCGAGCCCATCATCACCGTGCACAACCAGCGCGCGGGTCAGGCCAAGCAGGTGCAGCGCGCGCGCCAGTTTCTCCAGCCAGTCGGCGGAATAGACTCCGACCACCTGCGCCGACGCGTGCGCCGGATTCGTAAGCGGCCCAAGAAGATTAAATACCGTGCGAATGCGCATCTCGCGGCGCGCGGGCTGCACGAAGCGCGTCGCCGCATGCATGGCGGGAGCGAAAAGAAAAACGATCCCCACCTCTTCCAGACAGGCCGCCAGCTTCTCGGGCGCCAGCACCAGGTTGACGCCGAGGGCCTCCACCACGTCGGCCGATCCGCACTTCGAGCTCGCGCTGCGGTTTCCGTGCTTGGCGACGCGCACGCCCGCGCCGGCAATCACCAGCGCAGTGGCGGTCGAGATGTTGAACGTATCGCTGGCATCGCCGCCGGTCCCGCAGGTATCGACCAGCGCCTCGCGCTCGGTGCCGCTCACGTCAAGCGCAGACGCGGCCCTCTCCGCGTTGTTGCGGGCGAAAGGAAGCTGCATTGCGGCAGCGCGGATCGCCTCTGCGAAGCCGACGATCTCCTCGACCGTTTCGCCCTTCATGTGCAGCGCCACCAGCAGGGCCGCAATCTGCGCATCGGTCGCCTTGCCGGCAAGGATCTCCGACATCACCTCGCGCGCTTGCTCGCGGCTGAGCGACTGGCGGTGGTTGACCACGCAATGGAGGGCGTCAAGGATCATGGGATCGCCGCTGAACTAGATTGTGATTGTAACCGCAGAGGGCTCAGGGCGCTGGGCTCTGGGCTTCGCGGCTTCGGGGATTGTTGATGGAATCTCGGTTGCCATGCGCCATCCGCCATGAGCCCTGCGCCCGCTTCAGGCTGCGGATTCGTTCCGCTCCGCCTGCGCGCACTTCAGATCGGCGTTGCGGTCGGTGATTTCCGAGAGCGTCGCCAGCTTGGCCGCTATCTCGGGCGTTAGCGAGCCGGGCAGGTAGCGCCACGTCCAGTTGCCGCCGCTCTGGCTGGGAATATTCATACGGCACTCGCTGGAAAGGCCAAGCACGTCCTGCATGGGAACGACGCACAGCAAAGACGGCGAAATCATGGCGGCCCGTATGAACGCCCACTGCCGCCCCATCGGATCGTTGCCCACGTACTCCTCGGCCAGTCGCTTCTCCTCGCCGTGAATACTGTTGTACCAACCGAGCGTGGTGTCGTTATCGTGCGTTCCGGTGTACATCACGCTGTTGGGCTCGCAACGATGCGGCAGGTACATGTGGGCGCCCGGGTTGCCGAACCCGAATTGCAGGACTTTCATCCCGGGAATATCCAGTCGGCGCCGCAAATCGTTCACCTCCGGCGTGATCATGCCGAGGTCTTCCGCGATGCAGGGCAGGCCGCCAAGCGCCTCGCGCAGCGCGCGGAAAAAATCGTCGCCGGGTCCCTTCACCCAGCGTCCGTGCACTGCTGTCGGCTCGTGCGCGGGAATCTCCCAATACGACTCGAATCCGCGGAAGTGATCGAGCCGCACCAGGTCGGACGTCTCCAGCGCCCAGCGCATGCGCTGCACCCACCACTCGTAGCGTCGCTCGCGCAACACGTCCCAGCGGTACAACGGATTTCCCCAGCGCTGCCCGGTCGCACTGAACGCGTCCGGCGGAACACCGGCCACGGCCTCCGGATCCAGGTCCGGGCCGAGGCGGAAGATTTCCGGATGCGTCCACACATCGGCGCTGTCGAAGCTGATGAAGATGGCCACGTCCCCGATGATGCGCACGCCCTTCTCGACCGCCGCGCGATGCAAGGCGCGCCACTGCTCCCAGAATGCGAACTGGATCGCCTTCGCGACCCCGATCTCGTCGGCGAATTCTTCGCGTGCCCGCTCCATGGCCTCCGCATTTCGGCGCGCAAGACCGTCCGGCCAGCGGTTCCACAAGCGGTCGGCGTAACGGTCGCGCACGTTAACGAAGAGCGCGTAATCGTCGAGCCACCACGCATTCTCGGCGCAGAACCGTTCGTAGGGCGCGCGCGCATTGCCGGAGGAATTTGCCAGGAATGTACGCGCCGCTTCGCGCAGGATGGGGAATTTCGTCGAGCGCACGTAGTCGTAATCGACCGCGCTGACCGTCTCCGGAAGCACCGAGATTCGGCCGCGGTCGATCCACCCGGCCTCCACCAGGCGCTCCAGGCTGACCAGCAGCGGATTACCGGCGAATGCGGAGATCGAAGAATAGGGCGAGTTGCCGTAGCCGAGCGGTCCAAGCGGCAGGATCTGCCACAGCGACTGGCGCGCCGCGCACAGAAAGTCGAGGAATTCGTAAGCGGCCGGGCCAAAGTCGCCGATGCCGCCGCGCGAAGGCAGCGACGACGGGTGCAACAGGATTCCGGAAGCGCGCGCGAGATCGTTCATCAGTCGTCGGTCTTCAGTCTTCGGTCTTCAGTCGTCAGTGCCAACTGCGGGGTAATCCTAAACCCGCGGCGAAAAATCTGGAAATGGAACGGCATGGGCCGCCCTCGATCTCCCGGATTACGGATTACGGATTACGGATTACGTCTTCAAAGATGTGAGATGCAAAAAAATGGGACCGGCTGCTCCGAGCCGGTCCCACCATCCAAGATTGCTTATTCGCCCGTATCGCCCGACGTCGGAGTAGTGATCCTCTTCATTTCCGCATCGTTGATTTTGATCTTCCCTTCCTTCTGCATGCGGTCGCGCAGTCCCGACACGAACACCTGGAGGAACTGGTTGCGCTTCTGCTGCAGGAGTTGATCGCGGAGGCGGTCCTTGGAGGCGGCCAACTGCTCCGCCGGCGGCTCCTGCTTGTCGGTGAGGGCAATGACGACTCCGGCGCGGCCGGTATTGATCGGCCCGCTGATTTCGCCGGGCTTCATGTCGAAAACGCCTTCGGCGGGGCCGCCCGAGAGCGCGCCGATATCGGGCACCTGGCTATCGACGCCCACAAGTTCGCTGCTCTTGAATTCCGCCCCAACCTGCTTGGCCGCGGCCTGCAGGTTGTGCTCGCTCTTCGCTTTCTCCGACAGCTCCTGTGTCTTCTGCGCCAGCAGTTGCCGTGCCTGGTCGGACTTGTAGTCCTGCTCCACGCGGGCGCGAATCTCGTCGAAGCTCGGCGTGCGCGCCGGTTGCACACCGGTCACCTGGTAGATCGCGACGCCATTGGGCAGACGGACCTGCTCCGGTTGTGCGTTCACGCTCGTGCCAAAGACCGCCGACTGGAATTCCGGCGCGGTGCCGATCCCCGGCACCGAGTCGGTGCGGGTGAACGGTCCGGCCGAAAGCACGTCGAGACCGTTGTCG
>JBOGLI010000737.1:0-3050 GCA_050746165.1 Terriglobales bacterium
CGATACGCCGGCCCGGTGACGAAGTGGAAACTGGTTAGCGATGACGAGCATGCGCCGCGCTGGCCCGCTCGCCGCCCTTCACAGTGAGTTCGTTGACGACCTGGCGCACGCCATCGATCTTCGACGCGACTTTCTCGGCCTGCGCGCGCTGTGCCGCCGTATCGACGTCGCCCTTCAGGGTCAGCACGCCGTTCTTCGCGTTGAAGTGGATGTGCTGGTTGTCCCAGTGGTGGGCAGCGATCTCGGCCTTGAAGCTGGACTCAATGGCGTCGTCGGTGTTGGATTCGATCTTCTTGGCGGTGCCTTCGTCGCCCTGAGGACGGACGGCGAGTTCATTGGCGATGACGCGTCCGGGAGCGGCGGTCTGGGCAATTTCACCTGCCTGACGGCGCTGCTCGTCGTTCTGGACGTCGCCCTTGAGCGTGATCACGCCCTTGTCGCGGTTCTCGTCGACGTTAATGTTGTCCATGCCCTTGTTCTTCAGGGCATTGACCACGTTGTCTTTCGCCGCCGGCGTGTTCGCGCGCTGGCTGCTGCAACCAACCAGAGCGCCGAGCGTCAGCACGGCCATGAGCACAACAGAGTAAAAACGCATACCTAGGAGCCTCCGTGGGACTGCGGATCGAAAATGAGATGCGCGGGCCAGAGTAGAGGTTGGGGGTGGAAGCAGAGCAGCTGCGGTCAGAGCAGCTTGCCGGTACGCGACCAGCGGATGCGGTCCAGCGGATGGAACAAGACGGACCAGTAGAAGCCGAGGCGGACGTCGCCCTGGGTATCGAGCAGCTCGGGAGTGCGGGCGCGCGCCGACCAGACGACCGCGACCGGGCGGCCAATTACGGCTTGCAAGGGGATCGCGCCGAAGTCCCGGCTGTCTTCCGAGAGGTCGCGATTGTCACCAAGGACAAACAACTCTCCGGGAACGATGCGGCGCGGCGCCAGGTTGGGAACGCGAGTGGAGCGTGGCGCATAGGACTCCTTGAGCAGCGCGCCGTTGACGTAGAGCAGGCCGTCGCGGATCTCGACGATGTCTCCGGCCACGGCGACCACGCGTTTCAGGTACACGGAATGGGCAGCGGTCGGCGAGTAAAACGAGACCAGGTCGCCACGGCGCGGAGAACGCAGGCGCGGCAGACGAAGGTCGAGACCGGGAATCGTGGGGCCGTCGAAGAGCTTGAAGACGAGCACGGTGTCGCCGACCAGCACCGTCTTCTCCATCGAACCGGTGGGCACCACGGCGACTTCAAAGGCGAGCAGCAGGAACCCGGCACACATAAGTGGAGCGATGACGCGGACGAGATGGCGAATGGTTTTGCGCAAGGGATTCGCGACTCAGTTTCGGTTGCGCGCGGCAATCCGGCAATCCAGAGAACGCCTTAGGCGGAATGGGAGCGCTTTTACTGCAGCGTGACTTCGAAGGAGCCGGAGTTGTCGTCGAGAATGCCGAGGGCGCAGAGCAGGCGTCCGAATTGGATGATGGGCGAGAACATCCAGTACTTGCGGCGGACGGCCCGCATGGCGCGCTCGTGCTCGTCGCCACGGAGAAAGCGGGCGGTGGCGTCGAAGGTTTCGCCGGCGACCTGAAGCTTTATGCGCGGGTTCGCCTGCACGTTCTTCACCCAATTGCGCTTCACGCTGGCGGTGCCGAGGTATAGGCGGTCGCCGTCGACGACGAACCAGATGGTCACCTGGTGCGGCTGTCCGGTCTTGCGGCCGTAGTGGGTGAGGACGGTGGTCTGGCGGCCGGCGACGCGCTTGATTCGCTCGAATGCGGTTTCCATAGGCGCCGCAAGTGTACTGCGAGAGACGGGATTCGGGGGAGCGGGTGGCCTGGCGTAACAAAATCACCCTCCCGGAAATCGAGAGCAGCTCCGCGCCTGAGGCAAACCGCAGTTCCAGGTGTGGCTCTAATGAGCTAGAGCGAGTTGCGCGTGGTTGCGCCGCCGACTACAGGGAGACGGTATGAAAAAGTATCTATTGAGTTTAGCGGTCATGGGGGTTTCGACTTTCCTGGTGACCGGCTGTACACATAAGCCCGCCACCGCGGCCACGCCGAGCGGTGTCGATTCACAGAAGGCGCAGGTTGCCGACCGTGTCCAGATGGCCACCGAAGACCTGAATCAACTGATGAACACGCCGGATGCGGAAGTTCCGCAGACGATTCTCGCCAAGGCGAAGTGCGTCGCCGTGATTCCGGACATGGTAAAGGGCGGATTCGTTGTTGGCGGCCAACACGGCCGCGGTTTAGCGACTTGCCGAACCGCCAATGGGTGGAGTGCTCCGGCGCCCATCACGGCCTCCGGCGGAAGCTGGGGCGCGCAGATTGGCGTGCAGTCGGCCGACGTTGTGCTGCTGTTCATGAACCAGGGCGCAGTCGATAGCCTGCTGCATGACAAGCTGAAACTCGGTGGAGAAGCTTCCATCGCCGCCGGTCCAGTGGGCCGCGACGCGCAGGCTTCCACCGACCTGAAAATGAAGTCCGAGATCCTGAGCTACTCGCGTACCAAGGGTCTCTTCGCCGGGCTGGATCTGAGCGGCGCGGCCGTTCGCCAGGACATGGACACGACGGTGGCGATGTATGGCCATAGCGTTCCATTCAGCGAAATCCTTTCCGGCCAGGTGAAGGCACCGGCGGATTCGATGGCGTTCATCCATGCCGTGGAGAAGGACTTCCAACTGGCGAAGACGGAGTAGCACGAGAGAAAACAATGGGCCGCTGATTCACGCTGATCCACGCTGATAAAAATCAGCGTTCATCAGCGTCGATCAGCGGCTCGGTTTTTTTATCCGGCGCCTTTCCCTTCCTCCGCTGCAATTGCTCGGTCAGATACTTCTTAATATTCGGTCTCAGCCGCGAATAGTGAAGCACGTCGTGCAGGACATTGGAAGGAAGACTGCCCGAGATGGCGACGGCGCGCGCGAGTGGCGTCTGCTCGTTGCGAAGAAGGGCGATCTGGACGTCGCGGCGAAGCGGCCATTTGCCATGTTTGCACACGGAATGGACGAGCGCCTGCGGCGCGTCCTCGCGCATCAGCGCTTTCACCACCCAGGAT
>JBOGLI010000738.1:0-1571 GCA_050746165.1 Terriglobales bacterium
CTACTAACTCCTAACTGCTAACTACTCAATCTTCTCCAGCGCTTTCACCGTCACCAGCTTCTTGTCCATGTGCCGTTCGAGCAACTGCACGATCATCTTTCTTAAATCCGCGCCCCGCTGCCGCGGCCACGCCGGATCGGCGAATAAATCCACCGGCGATCGGAACATCTGCGCCGCCATGGCCCGCGATTCCGCCGACAGTTCCGACGACGCCAGCCGCTTATCGTTCGGGCACATCAGCCCATCGACCAGCGCATGAAAAAACGCGCGCGATCCGTTCAGCGCCTCGCCGCACATTACACACTCCGAAAGCTCCGGCAAGAATCCGGTCAGCCGAGCCATCCAGAGGTCGAAGTACGTCAGTGGGCCCCAAAGCGCCTGCCCGTCCAGGCTGCGCAACACCGCAACACTCAGCCGGAAGATCGCGTCGTTGGCCTCGCGGTCCGGCAGCAACTCGTCGAGCAATTCCGCGACGTGGCCCAGCGCCGCCAGCCGTCGATAATCCAGCGGCCCGGTCAGCGGCGAATCCAGCACTTCGCAGGAATCGATACGCGCCAGTTCCTGCTTCTCGCGGTCGTCCCAGTAAACGCGGACGATCGTGACCAGCTCCAGCGCCCCGCCAAATCGTTTGCGCGACTTCTTTGCCGCCTTGGCCACGCCCTTCACCTTGCCCTCGGAGCGGGTGAAGAACGTAACCAAGAGGTCCGATTCCCGCAGCGGATAGCTGCGAAGTACGATCGCCTCCGACTCCTTCAGAGCCATAGCGTGCAAACTGCAATCTTATCAAAAGCAAAACGCGCGCCCGCAGGCGCGCGTCCGCCGAATCTCGCGATGTGAAATTACGCCGGGGTGCGCCCGTAATACGCGGCATTGCGCTCGGTGAACGCCTTCCATTTTTCCGGCAGGTCATCGAGGGCGAAGATCGCCGACACCGGGCACACCGGAACGCAGGCGCCGCAATCGATGCACTCGACCGGATCGATGTAGATCATCTCCTCGTTCGCGAACGCGGCTTCGTCCTTCTTCGGGTGGATGCAGTCAACCGGGCAGGCGTCGACGCATGCGGTGTCCTTAGTGCCAATGCAGGGTTCAGCGATTACGTATGCCATATCTTCCTCTGTGAAAGCCCAAATTCTACACAATCGGGACGAGAGTCGCTAGTCTCTGCCTAGGGAAATGCAGCTTTTTAGCGCTCAATGGCGACTCCCGGCCAGCGAGCGTTCCTCGGCCGGTTCGTACTCGCAGATGTAGCCGGCCACGGCGCTGGCCGCGACCGTCAACGGGCTGGCCAGGTACATCTGGCCGGGACCGCTGCGTCCCGGGAAATTCCGGTTCTGCGCGCTGATCACCACCTGGTCGGGACGCGTCGAAACACCGGGCCCGGCATTGATGCATGCTCCGCAACTGGGCTCGATGACGATCGCGCCCGCCTTCTTAAACACGTCGAGGTAGCCCTTGCGGATACAGTAATCGCGCGTCTGCTGCGAGCCGAACTGGATGTAGAACTTCGTTGAATCCGCCACCCGCTTACCGTGCTTGAGAGCATCGGCGAGTACGGCAGCGTACATATC
>JBOGLI010000739.1:0-3168 GCA_050746165.1 Terriglobales bacterium
TCCTCCCGCATTGCTGCAATGAGCGCCGAGCGTTCCACAAAGATGAGCACGGAATCCTCTTCCGCAGTGGCAGACAATATCTGAGTGTTTCCGTTTATCGCAGCGGCGAGGCCGAACACCGAGCCGGGGACGAGGGTGCGCGACCAAACAGGTGCACGATTATCAGGCGCGATTGCGAGGCGCACGCGGCCCGACATGATGACGTATGCGCCTTCGGCAGTATCGCCGGGAGTGAAGATCACCGACGCACGGGGGACAAACATTGACTGTCCCGCCTCTGCCAGTCTTTCAATCGCGGGCATGGTGGGATTCTGTTCCTGACCGGAATTAACGTCTGTGACAGCCGTCACTTACTGTTCATTCATTTGTGTTATGGTCGCGGCGGGAGCGGCTATGCTGGCAAAGCACATTGGCGAACTCAGGGTCAAGTTGGAGTTAAATCAGGGCGAGTTCGGGCGACTGTTCGCGGTATCTGCGATGGCCGTCAGCCGGTGGGAGCGGGGCGGTGCAGTTCGTTCCGACGCTCTCATCCAGATGGCGTTGCTGGCGCACCGTTCAGGGCTGGACGCATGGCAATTCTTAAACGCGGTCGGACTCAGCCGCAAGGATGCTCGAAACGCAATTTGAGGCGGGGCGACGATGGACAAGATCATCGGCTACGCCACGCATCGAATGCGCCACCCCCTCCACGCCAAATAATTCAAACAGGTGACAAATGGCACTACTGCTGCGCTTTGTGTGCTTAGCGCCACAATGGAACGCCAGCCCTACGGGTCTTTATCTTCTTCGACAAGATATTGTTGGTGGCAGCCAGCCGTCGTCGGTGCACGATTGCGAACGGTCGTGGGAGTCGTCAGGATCGGCGGGCATGCCGTTTGGAATGTCGCACGGTCAAGGGTAATTGTCGCTCGAATCGCCATTCAGGACGGATGTCGGGTGCGGTGATCGAAATTTGGCTCGATTTAGCTCGAAAATGCTGGGGTTCGGGGGGAATTGGGGGGACTGTAGGGCACCGCTTCGAAAAAGGAGAAGCCCCACAAGTGATTGCAGGGCTTAAATTTTCCATCGATTTTGGAAAATCTTTCTTGACTTGGTGCCGAAGAAGGGACTCGAACCCCCACACCCTTGCGGGTACATGGACCTGAACCATGCGCGTCTGCCAATTCCGCCACTTCGGCGTCGGAAGATTTATTTTACAGGCGGGATTGATGTTGCTGCAAGAAGCGGGCTGCGGGCGCCGCGTTCATGGCACAAGGGTCATGGCACAGGGCACAAGGCACAAGGCTGAATGGCTCAGGGCTTAACGGCGAATCGCCAGTATTATTCGCCGAGCCAGGCGCCGTAACCGCGCAGGGATTCGACGTGGTCGAAGACGATCTTGATGGCGGCCGTCATTGGGACGGCGAGGATCAGTCCCATGCCGCCCCATAACCAGCCCCAGATCAGCAACGACACGGTGACCGCCAGCGGATTCAGTTGCAGGCGGCTGCCGAGGAATTTCGGGTAGAGGACGTTCAGCGCGAACAGATGCAGCCCGAGCACCGTCACGACGACCACGATCAGGCTGGTGGAGTGCAGCACGCCGATGCCGCTGACCAGCGGCGGAATCACCGCCAAAATCACGCCCAGGTACGGCACCAGGCTCAAGAACCCGCTGATGGGGCCGATGAAATAGAAGTAGGGGAGGTGAATGATGCCGAACGAGACCGTGCTCGCCGCGCCGATAAACAATCCGACCAGCACGTTGCCCACGATAAAACTGCGAATCATGCCCGAGATGAGGCCGAGCGTTACGTAAGCCGTGTTGCGGTTCTTCATGCGGAAGAGCATCACGGTCGCGGAGCGAACGTGGTCCTGCCAGGTGAGCATGAAGAAGGTGAGGAACGGAATGAAGGAGGCGGTGAAGGCAATCTCGGCCACCGGGCCGAGTACGCTGGTGAGGAAGTCCGACCAGCTATGTTGCTGCTGAACCAGCACGGGCTGGGCATTCTGCGGAGTCTCGTCGCCGGGAATCACGGTTTCCGTACTCTTCTGGATCTGCTGGGCACGGTGGCGCACGATGCCCACGACGGATCGGATCTTGCCGGAATACTTGGGCAGCTCTTGCATGAAGGAAATGCCCTTGCTGTAGCTGGCCTGTCCGAGGAAGAACATCGCAACCAGGAACAGCATCACGGTAATCAATGACCCGAGGGCGCGGGGCACGCGCAGGGAATGAAGCAAGTCCACCACCGGCGCGAGGATGAAGGAGAGCAGGATCGCGACCAGCAGGACAATCAGCGGCAGCTTGGCGAAGTAGGCGACGCAAAAAACGCCGAGCACGGCGACAACGATGGCGGCGTTGGAGGCGGAGCGGATGTGGCGGTGCAAGTCTTCGGCGTCCACCATCGACTGGGGAATGGCGAATGCGTTCGACAGCACCTCGTCGCGCTGCTCGT
This sequence comes from Terriglobales bacterium, assembly GCA_050746165.1. Lineage (GTDB taxonomy): Bacteria > Acidobacteriota > Terriglobia > Terriglobales > Acidobacteriaceae > DAISJI01. The sequence goes on from JBOGLI010000739.1 coordinate 2,439, forward strand.
CGTTTTGTTCCGTTTTCGGCATGCCCGGACTGAGCTGTTAGATGCCGCCTATAATACCCGCTGCGTGAGCGTACCGGAAGAATCGAACGGGGTACCCCAATCCCGGCCTGCCGGCAGGGTCATGGCGCTGGACGTCGGGATGAAGCGGATCGGTGTCGCGGTTTCCGACGAACTGCGGTTGCTGGCGCGTGGTTTGGAGACGCTGAAGCGCGAGAGCAAGAGGAAGGACCTCGACAGGATTGCCGAACTGGCGCGTGAGTACGCAGTCACTGAGGTGGTCGTCGGGCACCCGCTCCGGATAGGCGGAGAGAAGAGCGCGCAAACAGAGAAGGTCGAGCTCTTTGCGGACGAACTGCGGCAGAGGCTCGGGATTCCGGTGCGGCTCTGGGACGAGCGCCTGACGTCGGTGGAAGCGTCGGAGATGCTGGGAGCCAAGCGGTCGGTTAAGGCACACATCGCGGAGCGGAAATCTGGCGCAGTCGATCGCATGGCCGCCTTGCTGATCTTGCAGGGCTACCTGGAGAGGCATGAGGCGTGAGGAATGAGGCGTGAGGCGCATGAGGCTCACGCCTCACGACTCAAACCTCCTGCGGCGGTTCCCAACCAGCGGGGCCGGCGTGGTAATGCTTCCGGGTGACGACTAACATCACGATAAATGCGATCGCCACGATGCTGCACATCGCAAGGATGTACGTCATCATCGGCACCATCTGCGCAGTCTGTGCTTCCG
>JBOGLI010000740.1:0-4745 GCA_050746165.1 Terriglobales bacterium
AGTAATAAGTAATGAGTAATAAGTAATGAGAAAAGGCGGCACGCGCGCGCCTCGACAACACGTCTCCGAGTCTCGTTACTTATTACTCATTACTCATTACTTATTACTGCATTTGGGCAACTTACGCCGTCACCCCGCATCCATTCATCGCGGGGCGGCGGTACTCGGCGCCATTCGTCGTGTGACCTTGGTGTTTGACCCTTCCGGCATCGTCTGTGTTAGGGTTGGTTCGACTAACGAGAACAACTGCATATGGCCAAGAAGGACAAACCCGCGCGCACCTGGGATGAATCGCTCAGTTGGCTGCGCGACCATGGCTTCGATCTGCTGCAAGCGCCCGGCACCGAAAACCGCTTTTTTCTGAAGAAATACAACTGCTCCGCCGCCATCGAAAAGGACGGTGAAGACGGCGTTAAGATCTTCGCCTACCCCGGCGCGCTGGTGAACGGCGAGATCGCCAAGCTCATCAATAAGGGTTACCAGCAGTTTTTCAAGACGACGAAATCGGAAGTCCCGGCCACCGCCGAACGCCTCAAGGCGCTGCACGATTTCACCGAGGAATTGAAGGAAGCGGTCGGCGCGCCCAGCCTCTATAACGAATCGCTCGGCACCGTGAGCGCGAACTACATGTACGACCGCGTCAAGGGCCGCGACGACGGTTCCGATAAGAACCGCCCCTGGGACGCTCAACCCAACGCGCACGCGCCCAAGCAAACCAAAAAGCCGGCCTGACTTTTATCCGGGCATGGCTCCGGCCGTGCCGCTCGTAGCGCTCTCTCTGCTTCCCTATTCACTCATGCCCTCTTCGCCCTTCCCACTGCCACCAGGAAAATCGCGTTCTTGCCCTGCGCGTGCGGTGAGAAAAACTGGACGGCATCGTCGTCGAAAAATGTCAGCCCGGTGGCGCCCAGCCGTTGCGCATAAGTAGCGAGGTACATCCTTCCGCCGATGACCCCCGCCTCCAATTGCGCCGCCCGATAACCACGATTTCCATAACGCTCGAGCACGCGCTGCAAATCGGCGAGAAAGAAGATCGCGACACACGCGTCACCCGGCAGCTCCTGCTCCAGTCCCAGGTACGACGCCTCGCCGCGAAAGCTGCCCTCTTTCAGCAACTCGAGTCCGCGCTCATGGCGGTGATACACGTAGCTTCCCGGCGTGAGTCCCTCGACCGCGTGCACGATCAGGTAAAGGTCGTTAATCTGCTCACCGGCGGCAAGAAAATCCGACGGCACTCCGCCCGTGCTGCGCTCGAGAATGGTTGAGAGCTGCGCGAGCGTGATGGAAGCGCGGTTATCGAACTGCCGGGTCGATCCGCGCCGCAGGATCACCTGCTCGATTGTGTCTTGCGGAAGCTGCTCCTCCGGCATCGTCATCAGCGGAACGATTCTGCCCGCCGGCGGCATCTGTGCCGGCGATATCGGTTCCTCCCGCCATTGCCGCACTTCGTCATCAAATGCGAGCGACGACGCTTCGTGCATCTCCAGCATCTCCGGGTATACCACCTCGCGCCGCGAAACCGCAACCGTATAAAAATCCAATTGATTCACTTCGCCGGGCGGCGGCACGGGTTCGCCGGCACGTCCGATTGCGACCAGGCTGAAAGCGACTTCGCGGCCTGCATCGAGCGCGAGCAGCGAATTCACCTGCTCGTCGACGAAGCCCAGCACGACCTCCGCGGACAGCCCTGATGCGGTCGCTGTCGCCAGCAGGTTCGCCAGCAGCGTGCCGTTGTCCCAGCCAAAATGCCGGTAGGTTCGCGCCTGGTATTTCCACCCGTTGCGCCAGTACGTGCCCGTACACACAATCGTCGCCGGCGCGTGCGACACCGCTGGCTCGCTCGCCGTCGCCCGCGCCAGGTTGCCGCGATAATCGCCCTTGCGAAGAAGCCGTAGCGACATATCAGCGGGCCCGAAGTGGTAGACACCCGCTGCCAGGTCGGCCAGGTCGCCGCAGATCACGTACAACTCGATCTCATACAGCGCACCCGTGCAGGCCGCCGCGCGAAAATAAATTTCTCCGCCCGGGTAGGAGCGGGTTTTGGTGATGCCGGCCGAGAAATAGAGAATCCGAGCCAGGTCGCGAAGGCTCGGCGTCGATTCGCCGGCTATCGTCTTCACGATTGCCGACAGTGCCGCCACGCCTGTTTGCGGCACGTCGCGCGGCAGTGGCGACGTCTCCAGTTCGGGATAGATCTTGAAAGGCAGCGGCTGGTTCTGCCAGTCGAGGAAGTGTGGCTTATTGCGGACGCTCCACGCTGAGTGTTTGGTCGCGTCGTGATATTTCCATGCCGCGTGCAGTTCGCGATTGTTCATCCATCCTCGCCCGCGGCCCTTGGCAACCAGCAACTGACAACCATCCACCGGCAACCGGCGACTATAAAGTGCATTTTTCCACTTCCACCAGGACCGAATAAAACGTCGCGCCGCCGCCCATGTCCGACAGGCGCTCCGACGTCAGCACGTTGATGTTCTGTCCTCCCGGCGTCAGCTTAGCCCAATTCAACCGCGATGCCACCACACCGGCGGGGACTTTGCCATCCACCGCCGCAGTGAGAATAATCTCTCCACGCTCGTTGAAGACGCGCACGCGATCGCCGTCGGCGATGCCGCGCTTCGCAGCGTCGGCGGCCCCGATCTCCAGCCGGTTCGGATCTTCCAATCGCTGTACGCCGGGCATGTTGCAGAAACTCGAATTCAGGTAGTTATCGCATTTGCGGCCGAGCAGTTCGAGCGGAAATTTCTTCGCCGCCCCCGTGTGCCGCGATTCCTTCGGCGGAATGAACGTCACCACCGGGTCCATTCCTTGTGCCTTGAGCGCCTCGCTGTAGAACTCGGCTTTCCCGCTTGCGGTCGCAAAGCCTGCGGCAAACGGCTTGAACGGCGGATACTGCTCCTCCGCTCTCCCGGCGTTCGCGTTCGGATTCGCCGGCGCTCCACCCGCTCCCGCTGCCGCTGAAGCCGCGCGCATCGGGACGGGCAGCGACAACCGCACGTGTCCCTCGCGTTCCAGGCGCGCGCGATCGATCCCCTTCAGGTGCGGATGCCCGCTCGCGAGCGCGACATCGATCATCTCGTCCACCGACTGCTCGAACTCCGGCTCATCGAATCCCATCGTTATGGCCAGCGCCCGGAACGTCTCCACGTTCGACCGGCACTCGCCCAGAGGCTCGATGGCCTGCTCCGAAATCTGCAGGAAGTAATGTCCGTAGGCCGTCTGCAGGTCTTTGTGCTCGAAAAATGTCGTCGCCGGAAGTACGACGTCGGCGTAATCGCACGTGTCTGTGAGGAATTGCTCGTGCACGACGGTAAAAAGGTCCGGGCGCTGCAGTCCGCGAACGACCGCGTTATGGTCTGGCGCGACCGCCGCCGGGTTCGAGTTGTACACGTACAGCGCCTTCACCGGCGGATCATCCAGCTCGTTAAGCGCCTTCGCCAGCTCCACCATGTTGACGATCCGCGTCGGCTTCGGCTGCAGGTCCTCGCCATGCAACGCTTTCTTGTTCAGGTTGTAGCCGTCGCTGACCGAGAGTTGCAGCCCGCCGCCGAGGTCCTTCCACGCACCGATCAGGCAGGGCAGCATGCAGACGGCGCGCACCGCCGAGCCGCCGTTATCGCTGCGCTGGATTCCATAATTGAGGCGGATCGCCGCCGGGCGCGTGCGCGCATACTCGCGGGCCAGCCGGACAATGTCGCCCGACGATATTCCCGTCCACTCCGCCACCTGCTGCGGCGCGTACTCCTTCACTTTCTCCCTGAGCTGCTCGAAACCCGTGGTGAAGCGCGCGACGTAGTCGGCATCGTACAGCCGCTCGCCGATAATCACGTGCATCATGCCGAGCGCCAGCGCGACGTCCGTACCCGGACGGATCGCCAGGTGCCAATCGGCCATGCGCGCCGTCTTCGTGCGATAAGGGTCGATGACCACCAGCTTCGCGCCGTTTCGCTTTGCCTCCTCGACGAACGGCCACAGGTGCACGTTGTTCCCGTGGATATTCGCGCCCCAGGCGATGATGTAGCGCGAGTGCGCGAACTGCTCCGGCTCCGTCCCGGCTTTCACGCCGTAAACGCTGCGGATGCCCACTTCGCCCGCGATCGAGCAGATCGTGCGGTCCAACCGCGACGCGCCCAAGCGGTGGAAGAACCTGCGGTCCATTGCTCCGCCGTTCAGCGCGCCCAACGTTCCACCGTAGGAATACGGCAGGATGGACTCGCCGCCGAACTCCTTCACGATCGCTTTGTATCGTGTTGCGATACTTTCCAGCGCTTCGTCCCAGACGATGCGCTCGAAGTCGCTGAACTGGCCGCGCCCAGCTCCCTTCGGCGACTTCCGCCGCAGCGGATAGAGCACGCGCTCCGGCGAATAGACCCGTTCCAGGTACTGCGCCACTTTCGCGCACAGGAAGCCGCGCGTGACCGGGTGGCGCGGGTCGCCGCGCAGGCTGACCGCCTTCCCGGTCTGCTCATCTACGCTGATCAGCACGCCGCAGGCGTCCGGGCAATCGTGCGGACATGCAGCGTGTACTACCTTCAGGGATTCGTTGCCTGTCATGGGACGGTACCGAGCGCCTCACCCTTCGCCGATCGACATACTTTATCGCACTTGCCTGCTGCCGGAGAAAGCCGAATCGCGCCGCGCCTTCCTGACATCTTGTGAAGAGGAGGACCGTCATGAAACCGCGCTTGGACTACTACAACATCTCCGAAGGCGTCCGCAAAAACCTCTTGCAGACGGAAGCGTACATC
>JBOGLI010000741.1:0-6173 GCA_050746165.1 Terriglobales bacterium
CCGGCGACCGAGGCCGTGTTGTTGTCGATGCTCTTCGCCCAGGTATAGGACAGGCCGAGCCGGCTCTGCTTGAACTCCCAGGTAGCGCGAACATTCGCCGCGTTATAGCTGGAGGAGCCGATAAACGCGGTCCCGTTGATCTGACCGACCCTTGTGTTGATTTCCGTACCACTGCCCACTGGTGTAGGCCAGTACAGCGCGCCTCCCACTTGGGTGGGCATCACCCAGTCGGCGTCTTGCGTTTTGTAGGGGAGATGCACTCCGTGGGAGCCGACATAGCCAAGCTGAAGTGTGAAGTTGCGGACAACCTCGCGCTGGATGTTGAAGTTCCACTGCTCAACATACGACGCGGATGGGTTTTGCTGAACGTAACTGACGCGGGCTGCGTCAGGAGTGACTAGGCTCACCGCACCGGCCGGGAAAACTCCAGCCGGGGTTTTGTTAAGTGTCGCGCCTTGATAAAAAGGCGACGTGAGGAGTGTCGAAAGCTCGAATTCGTAAAGCAGCGGCAAAACATCGTAAACGCCAAAGCCACCGCGAACCGATGTCTTGCCATTGCGGAATGGGTCCCACGAGAAGCCAATCCGAGGAGAGAAGTTACGCAGCGTCGGATTCTGGAAGTACGGAGATCCCAAGCGGGGGGTAGGGGAAGTCAGCGTGTCGAGCGTTGCGAGGTGGTTATTAATCTCGGTCGGCACCGTTACCGGCTCATAGCGCAACCCGAGATTGATCGTGAGGTTCGGACGAAACTTGAAATCGTCCTGCACATACCCGCCGAAGATCGACTGCCGAAGGTAGGTGGTGATGTTCGTCGTTCCCGGCAACTGCGTCACGAACGAGGTCGCAGAGGCGTTGGTAAGGAAGTTTTTCAAGGACCCGAAGGTCCAGGCGCCATCCTGGGCGGACGCGGTGAACTGATTCAGTTGATTGTGCTCGACCGAGAATCCTGCCTTGAGGAAATGACGCCCGACCGTGTAGTACACATCGTCATAGCCCTGGTAGCTGTTGTAGTAAAACGTCGCGGTGTTTGGATCTTTGCCGGAAATCCTGGTGAGTGGCTGGACCTGCAAGTTTCCAAAGGGATGACCAGGCAGGAAACCGAGGGTGGGGTCGTTCAGGAGCGGATTCAAAACGTCGGTGACGATGGGCCCCAGCGCGACGACGCGGCTGAACCCAATGCGGGCCGTATTCAGGAAGTTGGAGCTAAATGTATGCGTCTCCTCGATAGAAATCATCTTCCTGCCGGAAACGTTCGCCTGCTCAAACAGCAGGAGCGGATCGGGCGAGGAACTCTCGCTATGGTCGTTCATGAAAGTGCCGTGAATGTTGTCCGCGCCTGAAATCGTGTGGTCGATCCGGAACGTATAGAAATTTTCGTTGGTGATAAGCTTTTGCACCGTTGAGGCGTAGCCAACGTCTCCGGTGTCGGAATAGTTCGGCCCCGGGTAGAGCGCCAGGAACGGCTTGATCGCGGGGCTGACGGTCACGTTCCCAGTCGTCAGATGGCCCAACCTCGCGTTGCTAGAAGGGACCGGGTTGAGCAACGTCGAGCTGAGTCCCTGCCTCAAGCCTTCATAGTTAAAGAAGAAGAAGGTCTTGTTCTTTCCGTTGTAGCCGGGAAAGTACACAGGTCCGCCGATCGCACCGCCAAACTGGTTACGTTTGAAGGGCGGAACACTGGGGCCGTCGAAGTAACTGCGCGCATCGAACGCGCTGTTGCGGAGGAACTCGTAGACCGATCCATGGAAGCTGTTCGTCCCGGCACGCGTAATCGCATTGAACACGCCGCCCGAGGTCTTGCCGTACTCACCGGAGGGATCGGCGTTCACGACCGAGTATTCCTGGATCGCCTCGACGCCCAGGTTGCCACCGATGGTGTTGCCCGGGCCACCGCCCGAGTAGTCGTTGATGCTGATCCCATCGAGACGGTAATTATTTTGCTGAGGACGAGCGCCGCCGACCGTGAGTTGCGTGCCCCAGCCGCGATTGATACGTCCCGTATTACCCACCGCGTTTACTGTTTGCGAGTCGATGGTGTGGACGCCTGGCTCCAGGGCGGCCAACATCGTCCAGTCGCGGCCGTTCAGCGGAAGTTCGCGAATCGTGCGCGCCTCGACGGTGGCTTTGACCGTGGACGAAGAAAGATCGACGTCCGGCGGTGCACCCTCCACGACGACCTTCTCGCTGGTGCTTCCGACCGCAAGCTTGGCGTTGATCTGCTCCGTGCTGCCGACATTCAAGTCGACGGTCTGCACGTACGTCGTGAAACCCGGGGCCGATATGGACACCTGGTAAGTCCCAGGCGTCAAATTCGGCGCCGTAAACAAGCCGGCGTCGTTCGTTTTTGTGACGCGAGAAATGCCGGTGGCCAGGTTGGCGATCGTCACCTCGGCATTCGGATAAGCAGCCGCCGAGGAATCGAGGACAGTACCGCTGATCGTGCCGCCGGCTTGTTGTCCATTTGCAACCGGCGCGAACAGGCAGCTCAGTGCGATGCTGATCGCAATTACGAACGTTAATCTTCTTGCCATGATTGCTCCCCTCGCATCGGACCCATTCGCCACCGGCTTAGCCGGAATGTGGAGAATGCAATATCAGCGGCCCACAACCGCTGCGTAGCATAAATAGAACTGGCGAATGAACAACCCCTGAACCCGTCATAAAAAACCATTCATTTGCAATTAATCCAGGTTTGGGCTGGAATGGCTGCCGTCACCCGTCTGGGTTTCGGTCATAAGCGCCGTGAACGGACCAGTCTCGCGTCCGATCCGGTGGCAGTGGGCGTACTAACGTTCTTTCCCGCACCAGGTGACGCAAAACGCGCCGTCGACGCCGGCAACAGCATCGTTAGAATCCCGCCCGCGATTGCCATGGCGGACATAAAGGCGATCGCGCGCCCCGGTGCGGCGTCGGCGCTTGTCAGCCATCCGACTATCACCGGCCCGACAAATCCGCCGATGTTGGCGATTCCATTGATGACGCCGCGAGCGCCACCGGAGACTCCCGGCGCAAAAAGCACCGTCGGCATCGACCAGAACGGGCTCAGCATCGCCTTCGAGAAGAAGCCGGCGACGAGCAACAACCCGTACGCCAACAGAGCCATGCGGTGTACCGCGAAGGCGGCCCCGAAAAAAACGCCGAACGCGATCATCGCTGCCGCGCAATACCAGCGCCGGTTTCCGCTGCGGTCCGAAAGGGCGCCGAAGACGTATACTCCGACGGCGGAGGCAAGCAGGGGCAGCGCGCTCAACCATCCAACCCGGGTCAGAGTGGTTTCGGTTAAGCCTTTCAGAATGGTGGGCAGCCAGAAGAGAAATCCGAAAATCGACGCCGTAAAGAAGAAATAGATCGCGATCATCAGCCAGAGGTCTTTCCTGACCAGAAGCTGCGAATAGCTCGCGCGATCTCCGGCTCGTCCCGAATGTTGCGCGGCCGCCTTCTCCGCCGCAAGGGAGCTCAGCAGCCATTGACGTTCCGGTCCGCGAAACCACGCAGCTTGTGCAGGATCGTCGCAGATCAGCGGCACCCAAACGAGCAGCAACGCAAACGCAATCGTACCTTCGAACAAAAACAGACCCCGCCAGCTATAGTGGGAAACAATCCATCCAGACACGGGGTTGCTGATTGCCGCGGACAGAGGCAGGCTGATCATGAACAGCCCGTTGGCGCGTCCAAGCTCCGCACGCGTGAACCATCTTCCGATCAGGACGAGTATGGCCGGATAAGCGCCGCCCTCTGCAAGGCCTAGCAGAAAGCGCATGACCAGCAACTCCGTGCCGCTGCGCACAAACGCGGTCAGGGCGGAAATGACGGCCCATGCGACGATCGACCATTGCAGGAAGCGCTTGGGGCTGCGATGCTCCGCGAAATGGCCTCCCGGCACCTGCAACAGAAGGTATCCCCAGAAGAACATGCCCGCCGCGGTACCGGACGCGACTGCCGAAAGGTGCAGCGACTCGTTCATCCCGCCGGCCATGGCGAAGCCGATGTTCACGCGGTCCATGTAGGCGACGATGTACACGAGGACAGCTGCAGGGACGATTCGCAGCCAGCGCTCCGCGTGTCGGTAGACGGTGCGCACGGCAGGCGAGGAATTATCCTGGCCACCTTTCGCTTGGCCGATATCGTGCGGGCTACCTGCCGGCGGCAAGTTCACGGGCCTGCTGCGCCTGTTCTGCTCGGAGCGGCAGGAAGATGCCTTGCCGCACCACGAGCTGTTGACCCTCACGACTGAGAATGAATTTCAGGAACTCATCGAGAACGGGATTGAGCGGCTTGCCGGGCTGCCGATTCGTGTTGAAGTAAATCAGGCGGCTCAACGGGTATCTCGCGGTCGCCACGTTCTCATACGTGGGAGCGACCGCAGCTCCGTTTTGCGGCGTTTGCAACGCGAGCACCTTAACGGGCGCGTCCAGGTATGCCATGCCGGCATATCCGAGGCCGTACGGATCGTTGGCCACCTCTGACGCGATCGGAAACACTACCTTGTCGAAATGGAAGTCGTCGCGCCACTCCCCTCTTTGTTTTCCGACGCTCAAAACGCGCTGCCGCACGAATTCCTCGAAGCCATTCCACGGACGAATGGCATAGACATGAATCGGTTTGTCGGCCCATTCGCCCGTTAATCCAAGCTGACCCCACGTTTGGATTGACGTGCCGCCACGAACATGGGTCCGCGAAAGAATGCGGTCCAGTTGGTCAAAGCTGATCGACTCGAGCGGGTTCGCTTTATTGATAAAGAAAACAACGGCATCGAGAAAGCCGTAATGGCGGTACGATCCACCCGCCACTGGCACCGAGAATGGGTCATAGCCGAACTTGGCCCGGAAGTCGGTGATGTCCTCCGGACGCAGCTCACGCGAGACAAACACAAAATCGAGATTGCCGCCCGCCAATTCCTTGGCGCCGAGACTTCCCGCATAGGGTGGCGCCACCTCCAGGTGTACCTGCGGGTAATAGCGCTGAAACGCGTCCACCCACAGGTTCACCAGTCCGGGTAATACGTCCGACGCCGCTCCTTTGAAGCTACCGGAGAGCGTAGTGTCAGTGCGGGGGGTGTAACCGGGCAGTGCAGCGTCCAAACTCGGCTGGAGCACCTCCGGCGCAGGAACCGTCCGGCCGAATTGGCGCCCGTGCTCGGCGTCAGCTTCCGTTTGCGGCAGATGTTTCGGTTCAGGCGGACGCACCACCTCAAGCATGCCACCGGTCAGAGGGGCTGCGTTTTCGGTCGGCGTGCCGCTTGTCGTTGGCTGTTGCGCAACGGCAACACCAACCAGAACGGCGCAGCACAAAAGTACACGCATATTTCCTCACTTTCGAGGCACAGTCAGCGGGCCTTCTCGCAAAGCCTATCCACCGACGGGATCTGCTTGCGTAACTCGTCGCGCACCTGCTCCGCCTTCTTCTGCAGCGCGACTTTATCAACACCGTTGTGGTAAGCGTAGACGACCCCGAGCGCACCAATTCGCTTGCCGGACGAATCCTCTAATCCTAGTTCGTCCTCAAAGCGGTCTCCGGCGGAGTTCACTTCCAGCTTCGGTTTCCCGGTGTTGATGACGTCCAGATCGTCCTCGTCCGCGACCTTTCCGATACGGCCGATGTTCGACGCGAGGATTACGTTTTTGTCTTTCTTCGGCGGCGTGACATGCATGGCCAGAATCAGGATGTCGGGATGATTGGCAAGCGCGCGATCGACGAGTTGTTGCGCGTACGTGTTTTTCGGCACGGTGGTGTCCCAGTCTGCCGGGTCCATCAGGCTTGCCGCCGTCGTAATGCGCCGCCTCATCTGGTCGCGGATTGCAGTTGCCTTGCGCGCGAACGCCTGTTGGTCTTCTCCTTTTTTATAGGGAAACACGACACCGAGAGCGCCGATCGTGCGCTGCGACAAATCTTGCAATGGCAGCTCAACTTCGAAGTGGTCCCCGGTTTTGTTCACTTCGAGCTTGGGCTTTCCGCTGCGGATCACCTCGAGATCGTCTTCATCGCCTTTCTTGCCGATCCGTCCGATGTTCGACGCGACGACCACGTTTTCGCTCTTCCCGGGCGGCGTGACGTGCATCATGAGCACCAGCACTCCAGGATTGTGCACGATGGCTTGGTCGACTAATTCCTGGGCATAGATTTTCTTCCCCGCATTGTGCCCCGCAGTTTCGTTCGCCTGTGCGGTACATATG
>JBOGLI010000742.1:0-6825 GCA_050746165.1 Terriglobales bacterium
CTTGGGCGAGGGGTAAATCCCCGGAGAGATTGGGGTTGGGGTGACGGATTGCGGGGACTTGGGAGTTTTCCGCGGGGATTGGAGAATTCTCCGCAGCGATTTGAGCGGCGGATTCGGCGATTACACGCTGGATTTCGTCGACGCATTGCTTGAGATCATGGTCCGGCATGAGAACTCCTAGTCTTCAGTCTTCAGTCGCCAGGAAACACAAAACCTTCAGCGCAGAGGACGCAGAGAGGCAGAGGACGCAGAGAGGATGAGATCAGGAAATAAAAAAGGCCCGCCGGATTGCGGCGAGCCTTTTTTCTAACCTCTACTTTTAGGATAGCAGGTTGGAGGGGGTAATCCGGAAGTGATTTGCGGAACTAAATTGTGCGCTAGATCAGCAAGTTAGGCGGAATTGTGACGTCAGGGGGGCTTGACAAGAAAAATCCACAGCGCGAATAGGAGAGAGAGTGGTCGGGAGAGAGTGGTTTCCCCGCGGAGGACGCGGGGGGTTTCACCCTTTGATTGTTGAGCGCACAATGCCCGACCCGTCGTAGCGGAGTAAGCTCACAGGTAAGCGGAAGCGGACATTGAACCAGGCGGTGGCAAAATCCTGATGGGACAGCCCGATAAAGAACGAGAACTATATGTTAGCCAGACAGTGGCGGAAGCGATCAACGCTCGCGACGGAAGCGATTATCAGGTCGAGCGTCCGGATGGGAAAGACAGGTTCCCTGATGCTGTGTTGATCAGTAAGTCTGGAAGATGTCGCCCACGTGAGATTGAAGTGACAACTCCTCCTTTGACGCCAACCATCAGGGGTGACAATAAGAACCGCCGCAAATTTGAACGAACTCTCAAGAGGTGTTTGGAGGAGTTAGGCTACAAAGAAGGCCAAGTGAGCGTGCACTGGAGCGACCACGCCGTACTCCACGGGATCGCTGATAACACGCTGCGAATGTTAGCGGCGATAGTAGCTAGTCAAGCCAAGTGCGTCGGAAGTATCGGCGGGGAGGACTTATACGAAATCTCTCCGGAATTGTGTTCAGCGATCAATTATGTTTCGTGGGGCCGCGTGCCGAATACGAGGTTGCACGTTGCCAGTCCATTCGGTTTCTGGTCTCCGCGTGACACGACATGGATTCGTGCGGCGATCCAGCGCAAACAGCTGCATAGAGCGGATGGCCTCATTCTGGCCGTCGATGGCGGCATGCATATTGACAGTGAGCAGATCCGTGCCTTTCGCGCGAAGAATGAAAATTGGGCTTCGATATTCGCAGAGATTTGGGTTGTGAATTTCAGTGGCGCGCATCAAATATTTCCCGCAGTAACTGCAATAACTCAAGTCTGAGTAGGTTCGGCATCCGGCTCTCCGACGATGAGCGACATTCCAGGGGCAAGCTCATGTTCCCGCTCGGGATGCCAAACGTCGGTGACCGCGTGACCGGCGGGACGCCGGTGCTACGGTCGAGCGGTTGATGCGACGGGCGAGACGCCCGTGCCAGAATCGGATCGGGTCTGGCCGGGCGGGACGCCGGTGCCGCGGGGCTACGGTACAATAAATGCAACCGATGTCTGACCGCAGTACCGCTCCCACTCTCGAAAAACCTGGACTTGGCGGCGAGAGCAAGACCCCGCGCAAGGTGGGATTTGTGTCGCTGGGCTGTCCCAAGAACCTGGTGGACAGCGAAGTGATGATGGGCCTGCTGGCCGAATCGGGCGCCGAGATCACGGCCCGCGCCGAAGATGCCGACGTGATCGTGGTCAACACCTGTTCCTTCATCGACACGGCGCAGCAGGAGTCGGTGAACACGATCCTCGAGATGGCCCGGCACAAGACGGAAGGCCGCGCGCAGAAACTGGTCGTCGCCGGATGCCTGGTCGAGCGATTCCGCAACGATATCCAGAAAGATATTCCGGAAGTGGATGCGGTGGTGGGAACGGGAGAGCTTCAGAAGATCATCGAAGCTGCGGGACTTCAATCGGGTCATCGGGCGATCGGGTCATCGTGTCAAAAAAAGCAATCGGGTCATCCGGTCATCGGGTCATCGGGTCAGGAACCGCTAGTAAGCATTACTTCCCGCCCTGAAGGCGATGCGCGCGAGCGGGCTGGGCGATTCTCGCGCGAGGAGTGGCAAGGCGCGGTTGGCGATCTGCCGAATTATCTCTACGACGAGACCACGCCGAGGCTGCTGGCGACCGGCCGCGCGTCGGCGTACATCAAGATTGCCGAAGGCTGCGATCATCCCTGCGCGTTCTGCATCATCCCGCAACTGCGCGGGAAATTCCGCTCGCGGCGCTTTGAATCCGTGGTGCTCGAAGCGGAGCGGCTGGCGCGGCAGGGCGTGCGCGAGATCACGATGATCGGCCAGGACACGACCTGCTATGGCGAGGACCTCGGACTGAAGGACGGCTTGGCGCTGCTGCTCGACCGCCTGGCAAAGATCGAAGAGCTGAAGTGGGTGCGGTTCCTCTACGCCTATCCGAACAAGATCACGCCGCGCCTGCTGGAGACGATCGCGGCGAACGACAAAGTTCCGTCGTATATCGACGTGCCGCTGCAGCACGCCTCGGCCCAAGTCCTGAAGCGGATGAAGCGCGGCGGATCGGCCGAGATTTTCCTGAAGCAGATCGAGCGCATGCGGCGGACCATTCCCGAGCTGACGCTGCGCACCTCGTTCATCGTCGGTTTCCCCGGCGAGACCGAATGCGACTTCGAGGAGCTATGCGACTTCGTCCGCGAGGCGCAGTTCGACTGGATGGGCGTCTTCGGCTACTCCGACCAGGAGGGCGCAACGGCCTTCACGCAGGACGAAAAAGTTGAGCCGCGCGAGATCGAGCGCCGGCGCAAGAAGCTGATGCAGATGCAGAAGCCGATCAGCCGGCGCAAGAAGAAGGCTCTGGTCGGGCGCGAGTTCGACATCGTGGTGGAAGGACCGTCGGAGGAATCGGAGCTGCTCTGGGAAGGCCGCACGGCGATGCACGCGCCGGAGATCGACGGCAAGGTGTACATCGCCGACTTCGAGGACGAGCGCGAGCTGGAAGCGGGCAGCTTCCATCGCTGCCAAATCACCGAAGCGCACGACTACGATCTCGTGGCGAAACTGCTCTGACGCGCAGACTTGGACTTCAGTATGTCAGTATTTCAGTAATTCAGTATGTCAGTCATTTGGCACATGCTGCTTGGATCGAGATACTGACATACTGAAGTACTGAAATACTTCTCGCGTCCTCTGCGTCTAGTCCTTGGGCGTTAAAATGGAGTCATGACGAAAGTCCGCAGCTTGCGATGTCCGACCTGCCGCAAGATCGTGCTGCGCGAGGAACCCGACTTTCCCTTCTGCTCGGAACGCTGCCGTCTGATCGACCTGGGCAAATGGGCGAGCGGTGGATACGTGATCTCCGGTCCGACCGGCGAGGCCGACCAGTACGGCGATCCCGACTACACGATTCCCAACTCACCCGCAACGCAACGAAGGCCCGCACCGAGCAGCTCCGCGAATCGATCCGATGGCAAAGACAAGCACTGAGACACAGCGCGAGCCGGCACCTAAATGGGCGTCGCTGATTGGGACGTTCTTTCACATCGGATACCTGAAGCCCGGACCGGGAACCTGGGCGTCGGCGGCGACAATGCTGCTCTGGCGCGGATTGGCGCCATTCGCCTCATCGGGCGATCAGACGATTGCCGCGATTGCAGCATCCGTCGGAGTGACGCTGATCGGCGTGCCGGCGGCAACGCGGGTTGCGCGCGCGTTAGGCAAAGTCGATCCGTCGGAAGTGGTGATCGACGAGGTTGCCGGGCAGATGATTGCGATGATCGGCGCGGCGGTGGATTGGAGGTCGCTCGTCGCCGCACTTATACTGTTTCGTGCCTTCGACATCACCAAGCCGTTTCCGCTGCGCCGCTTGGAACACCTGCCGGAAGGCTGGGGAATCATGCTGGACGACGTGGGCGCGGGACTTTACGCGCTGGCGCTGATGCAGGTCGCACGACATTTCGGTTGGTTGTAAATCCCACACAAGCCAAAGAAAGGCTTGTGTGGGGCACCAACGGGGCTTGTGTGGGGCACCAACAGGCTTGTGTGGGGAACGTACATCTAAGTTAACGTCATGGGGATTTCGGAGCGATTGCTGGGCAAGAAGAACGTCAACGGCCATCCGCACATCGAGGCCGTGGAGCCGCCTGCTGCCTTGCCCGGCGGAGAAGTGCGCATACTCGGAACAGGTTTGCGGCCCAAGGAGTTGCGACGGCCCGTGGTGCGATTCACCGGCGACGTGCAAGGCGCGGTAGTCATCAGCGCCGATAAGTTCCTCATCGCGCGCGTCCCTGACGGAGCTCATTCCGGTCCCATGCTGGTTTCCGCCGGCGAACAGGTCAGCAATCCCGCCGATGTGAAGGTTGGCGTCCTCATTGCCGAGACCCTGCACCCGATCACCAATCCCGCGCTCGACTTCGAAGGCAATATCTACGTCACGTTCTCCGGCGGACGCGGGCAGAAGGTGCCGGTCTCGATCTACAAGATCGACACCAACTACAACATGAAGCCGTACTTGGCGGACATGATGAACGCCAGCGCCATTGCCTTCGACGCCGAAGGACAGATGTACGTGTCGTCGCGCTACGACGGCGCGGTGTACCGCGTGGCCGCCAATGGAACGATGTCGTCGTTCGCGGAAGGATTGGGCGTTGCCACGGGACTGGCTTTCGATCGCGAGCAGAACCTTTATGTAGGCGATCGCAGCGGGACGATCTGGCGCGTGGCCCGCGACCGGCAGCTTTACGTATTCGCCACGCTGGAGCCGAGCGTTTCGGCGTATCACCTGGCCTTCAGTCCGAATGGAAATTTGTACGTGACCGGCCCGACTATTTCGAGCTTCGACGCCGTGTATGAGATCGATCCGCACGGAACCGTTTCGGTGTTCTATCGCGGACTGGGACGGCCGCAGGGATTGGCGTTCGATGTCGAAGGCAATCTGTATGTAGCGGCGTCGGTGCGCGGGAAGCGCGGCGTGGTGCGGATTACGCCCGACAAGCAGGCGAAGCTGGCAGTCGCGGCGCAGAACCTCGTTGGATTGGCGTTCGCGCCGGGACGTTCGGTGGTGCTGGCGACGTGCGTCAACCAGCCGCCCAACGGCGCCGTCCATCACCTGAACTGGGACATCCAGGGATATCCGCTGGTGGCACCCGACGAATTCCGTATGTAAAAGAACGTTGTTGGTTATTGGTTTTTGGTAACCCTGAACCGCGAAATAGCGTTATTGGTTTTGGTTACCAAGAACCAACAACCAATAACCGAGAACGAACACCGTTAACGACACGCGCGCTCAACGGTAATCCGTGAGAATCGGCGGTGAATCCTTTACACTCAGACCGTGATCGCGGAGATCGTTGCCATCGGTTCGGAGCTGCTCACGCCCTTTTTCCAGGACACCAATTCCCTTTTCCTATCCGAAAAACTGAATGAGTTGGGCATTGAGGTCGCGTTCAAGACGATCGTCGGCGACAATCCCGACCACCTGACCAACGCCGCGCGGAACGCGGTTGCACGCGCCGATATCGTCATCTTTATGGGCGGACTCGGTCCGACCGAAGACGACCTGACGCGCGAGTGTGTCGCGGCGGCGCTTGGGCGCGAGTTGAATCGCGATCCGCAATTGATCACCGAGCTGTACACGCGCTTCGCCGCGTGGCGTCGAAAGATGCCGGAGAACAACGAGAAGCAGGCGGACTTGATCCAGGGAGCGACCGTGCTGCCGAACGCGCTGGGCAGCGCGCCGGGACAGTGGATCGAGGCGGGACACAACGGTTGTCCGCGGGTGCTGATGCTGCTGCCCGGACCGCCGCACGAAATCAAGCCGATGTTCACCGAGCAATGCCTGCCGAGGTTGCGGGAGAAAGTCCCGGCGCAGCATATCGCGACCAAGCTGCTGCGGATCGCCATGCTGGGCGAGTCGGCGTGCGATCAGCGGGTCGCGCCTATCTACAAAAAGTACGAAGACGTGCAGACCACGATTCTGGCAGGCGCGGGCGATATCCAACTGCACTTCCGCTGCCGCAAGGACACGCTCGAGGAGGCGAAGGCGCGGGTGGAGGCGGTCGCCGACGAAGTGGAGAACGAGCTCGGCGATTACGTTTATTCCAGCAACGGCGAGACGCTGGAGGAGATCGTCGGACTGTTCCTGCAAATGCGCGGGGCGACGCTGGCGGTGGCTGAATCGTGCACCGGCTGGATGCTGGGGAAGAGGATTTCGAGCGTCAGCGGAAGCTCGCGGCATTTTCTCGGCGGCGCGATCGTGTATGCGAACGACATGAAGACGCTGTTCGCCAACGTGCCGCCGATGCTGATCGAGGCGCATGGGGCGGTGAGCCGCGAAGTGGCGCAGGCGCTCGCGGAAGGAATTCGCGAGGAGTGTCGCGCGTCGATCGGCGTGGGAATCACCGGTGTCGCCGGACCAACGGGAGGCACGCCGGAGAAGCCGGTCGGACTGGTCTATGTAGCGGCCAGCGATGGGAAACGGACCGAGCTGGTGGAGAGGCAGTTTCCCGGCGATCGGGAGCGCATCCGGCTGTTCGCAACGCAGCAGGCGCTGGATCTGGTGAGAAGGCTTCTGATGTGAGCGAAGACGTTATTGGTTGTTGGTTGTTCGTTTTTGGTAACCAAGAACCAACAACCAAAGACCAACAACGATGAGAGTTTTCGTAGGCCTCGACATTCCGGACGACATACGTGCCGCCATCGCGCGGTACATGGACGGGCTGCGCAATTTCGCTCCGGACGTGCGCTGGGTGAAGCCCGAGACGTTTCACATAACGCTGAAGTTCATCGGGGAGCAGTC
>JBOGLI010000743.1:0-9456 GCA_050746165.1 Terriglobales bacterium
TCACCGGAGCGAACAGGGGAATCGGTCAGGGGATTGCCGTAGCGCTCGCCACCGCTGGGGCCGATATCGCGGCCGTGGGCCGCAGCCCGCCTGCTCACACCGGCGAGCGCGTGCATGCATTGGGGCGGCGCTTTTTCGCGCTCCAGGCGGATCTTGGCTCGACCGCTGGCTGCCGGGACATCGTTCAGCAGGTGACCGGCCATTTTGGTGCTGTCGACATTCTGGTCAACAACGCCGGCATCATTCGGCGGGGCGAGGCGTTGGACTTCTCGGAAGCGGACTGGGACGCGGTCCTGAACGTCAATCTCAAGACGGTATTCTTCCTGTCGCAGGCTGCGGCTCGGAATATGGCGGCGCGGGGGCGCGGCAAGATCATCAACATTGCATCCATGCTTTCCTTCCAGGGAGGCATCCGCGTTGCCTCGTACACCGCAAGCAAGAGCGGGGTCACGGGCATCACCCGACTACTCGCGAACGAGTGGGCGTCGAAGGGAATCAATGTGAATGCGATTGCACCGGGATATATTGCGACTCGAAACACGGCGGCGCTCAGGGACGACGACATCCGCAATCGCGAGATACTGAGCCGCATCCCGGCGGCCCGTTGGGGCATGCCGGAAGACCTGGGTGGGGCGGCGGTGTTTCTCGCCTCGTCGGCCTCAGACTACGTGCATGGCGCCATCCTGCCGGTCGATGGAGGCTGGCTGGCGCGCTGATCAGATCGCGCCTTTTGAGGTCGCGACATCGCGCAGCGATGAAATCCCCAATGCTCAGGTCCCCTGCTGGGTGAAAGGCACCCTCGCAAACAGGCGTCGTTCGGGGCCCCGGGGGTCGTCAACGAGCCGCGAGGAGTCATCAAGCACCATGGTCTGGCGTCGCGGAAGTTGGTAGGGCTCCCACCGAGGCAGGTTCCGGCCATTCGGATCGCCAGTGCGTGCGAAGGCGAGGAATGCTTCGCTCATCCTTGCCGCCATGCGCTGCGCCCCGGCTCCAGTACCGGTAACCGAGCCCGCCTTGTCCAGATTGTCGAATACGAGTGGAACGTCGAGGGCGTGAGGGGCGCCCCATTTACCGCCATCCCTTGGACTCTTCCAGTCAAGCTGGTAGACGAAGGCGGGAGCGCCTTGAATCGCGCGCAACTCCGCTTCGACTATCGCGCTGCGCCACGATCGACTCGCAGTGGTAGCCAAGAAGAATACGTCGCTCGGCGAGGCCTGCGGGTGGAACCTGCGATACTCGGCAACGACGAACTCCGGCGCGATGTCCACGCGCATGTTGTCGGCGAGCTCTTGCGGCAGCTGCTCCCAGCTCAGCGCGAACGCTTCCGGATGGGCCGCGCCGATCAGACCGCGCGTCTCATCATGGGTGTTACCGATGATCATCGGCACGCCGGCCGAACTCGGGGGAGCGTTCGGATAGAAAGGATGGCGACGGAGGGAGCGCTCATCCAGCACCGGTCCGAAATACAGCGCCCCCTCACCGATGATCGGATCGACTGTTTCGAGCGCTTCGACCAGGCGCTCGGCGGGCAGCTCCGTGAGCAGTTGCACATGGTCCCTGGAAAGCCGGACGGCCCTGAGGAAGGCACGCGCGCGCTCCGTCGCATGTAGCGGACCGGAGGCGGTGAGCTGCTGGCCGCTCATGGTCGCCGCCCGCTGGAACAGTCCCTGCGCCGCGGGCATCGCCATGAGCGTGGCGATCTTCGCGCCGCCGCCCGACTGACCGAAGAGCATCACGCGAGTCGGATCGCCCCCGAATTCGGCAATGTTGTCTCGCACCCATTGGAGCGCGAGGACCAGATCGAGTTGCCCGGCGTTACCGGAATCGCTCAACCCCGGTCCGCCGAGGCGCGCGAGGTACAGATAGCCGAATGGGCCCAGTCGATGGTTTACTGTCACGACGACCACGTCGCCGCGCCGGCAGAGCCGCGTTCCATCGTACAACGGACTGGAACCCGAGCCGTGCGAGTAGGCGCCGCCATGGATGTAGACAAGGACGGGGCGAGAACCTCGGTCACGCACGCCTGGCGTCCAGACATTGAGAAAGAGGCAATCCTCGCTCAAGGGCTCCTTCATCGACCCGCTTTGCGGACATGCGGGACCGTAGACCGTCGCGTCCTGCACGGAGATCCAGCGATCCGGAGCGAGGGGCGGCATGAAGCGCCGATGGGCCGTGTCAGATCCATAGCGTACGCGCTTGAAGACGTTCACGCCCTGATTGATGGTGCCTTGCACCGGTCCGGCGGTGGTGCGCGCAATGACGGAACGCGACGCGAGGCCGGCGAAGGCGGCCGCATGGGCAAGCGATGCAGGCACTGCGAGCTGCACCACCGCAGCGCCAACGCTGGCGCCGGATTGTTGGAGGAAGCGTCGGCGGTCACTGGAGCCGGAAGTGGCATCGTCCCAGCCCGCCGCCGGGTCCGAATGGTCGATGTGAGCCATGACAGATGGGCCCCAGGCGTCCGATGTGTGCTTGAATGATACCCGACGCTGGGATGCGTCATTTGGGCGCCTTCATGTAGGCGACGGCGTCGCCCCGGTAGCTACCAAGAAAGATCGTGTCACCGACCTGCAACGCGGTCGTTCCGTCGCTGAACGTCTGGTTCGGCGCCAGCCGCGCGATCACTCGCGTGCTCATCGTCACCGGATCGAGCTTCACGATCGTCGTGCCATGGCGGCAGGTACCGCCCGGGCAATCGTGCAGCAGTTGTTTCGGATCGGCGTTCTGACCAGTTACATACAAGGTGCCATCCGGTGCGTAATCGATGTTGTCGGGCAGAAAGTCCAGCACCGCCGTCGCAGGCGCAGCGCCACCGTCACGTGCCACGCGAATGACCTTGCGGCCGAAGAACCAATTGAAGTAGAGCCAGCGGCCGTCAGGCGAGATTGCCACCCCGTTATCCCCCGGATGGTCAGCCCCTGCCAGCGGCGCGAAGCCCCGGCCAGGCTGCCATTCGTACACGGCGCCGGCGTATTGCCCATTCGACATCTTGGTCTGCGCTTCGGGGTCCTTGGGATCGAAGGTGCTGGTGACGATGAAGCCCGCACCCGGCAGCGGCACCACGGCATTGAGCCAGGCGCTGGCCGTGAGCACGGCGCAGCCAGCCCAGCTGAGCCGCGGTTCCGCGCCACGCACATCGACGTCGAATATCTCGACCGACTCGCGACCGCCGTGGTTGATGGCGTACAGCGTGTGCCGCCCGTGGCTACCCACACGCAGCGCCAGGCCGTGCGAGATGAATTGCGCGGGGTCGGGCGCAGGGCATTCGCCGTAGACCCGATTGCGCCTCACCGCCGCGAGTGAGGGCCGGGCAATCGAGTGCCAGCGCTTGGTCGCCGCGTTCAGCAGGTAGAGATCACCCGGCCCCGGTGGCGAGCCCGGCAGGGCGCCCCCCATGCCACTGACGATAATCCACTGCGTGCCGGGAATCAGCACCAGGTCCTCGGGATGATGCGGGCCGCAGATGAAGTGCAACGCGCCCTTGGATGCGCAGCGGCGTTCCGGCGTCGCCGTGGCCGGGGATGCAACCTCGGTCGCCAACAGGCCGACGGTGATCGCAAAACACAGGCAGAGCCGCATGCAATCCTCCCGCAGCGCTCGGAGCGCCGCGCCGCAAACGTATTGCCAGGCGGCCCAAGAATGACATACGTTTGCGCTCTTCGGTACCCGTCGAACACCGTGGTCCACCGGGAGACTGCCATTTTGCATCGACTCCATCTCTGCGCGTGCGTTGCCGGCGCAATTATATTTATGACCACCAAGCCCATGGCCGCGTACGCGGGGCCGGCCGCCGTCGATGAGAACCGGCTCCAACATGCGGCTTCGGATCCGGCGAACTGGATGACCTACGGTCGCACTTACGATGAGCAGCGATTCAGTCCGTTGACGCAAATCAATGCCGGCAACGTTCAGCAGCTCGGGCTCGCGTGGTTCGCTGATCTGGACTCCAATCGGGGCCAGGAAGCGACGCCACTGGTCGTCGATGGCGTCCTGTACACCTCTACCGCCTGGAGCATGGTCAAGGCCTACGAAGCGGCCAGCGGTAAATTGATCTGGTCGTTCGATCCCAAGGTCCCGCGCGAGATCGGGCCCGACATCTGTTGCGACGCTGTCAACCGCGGCGTCGCAGTCTGGAAAGGAAAAGTCTATGTAGGCACGCTGGATGGTCGACTGATTGCCCTGGACGCCGCGACCGGACGTCCGGATTGGACAGTGCAGACCACGGACAAGTCAAAGCGCATCACGATCACCCAGGCGCCTCGAGTGGTGAAGGACCGCGTGATCATCGGCATGAGCGGCGGGGAGTACAACGTTCGCGGGTACATCTCGGCATATGACGCGGCATCCGGCAAATTGGTGTGGCGCTTTTTTACCGTTCCCGGTAACCCGGCGAAGCCGTTTGAGGCACCCATCCTGGCGCGGGCGGCACGCACGTGGAGCGGAGAGTGGTGGAAATTCGGCGGCGGCGGCACGACCTGGGACGCAATTGCCTACGATCCCGATCTGGACCTGCTCTACTTCGGAACCGACAACGGCGATCCCTGGAACCAGAAATTTCGCAGCGAGAACCATGGCGACAATCTTTTCCTGACATCGATCATCGCGGTCCGGCCCGAAACCGGGAAGTACGTGTGGCATTACCAGTTGGTTCCCGGAGACGAATGGGATTTCTCCGCCACGCAGCAGATCATCCTCGCCGACATAACGATCGACGGGGTGCCGCGCAAGGTTCTGATGCAGGCCCCGAAGGACGGATTCTTTTATGTGCTGGACCGTCGCACCGGCAAACTGCTGTCGGCAAAACCCTTCTCGACGGTGAATTGGGCATCCGGCATCGATTTGCGGACCGGGAGGCCGGTGGAGAATCCGGCGGCCCGCTATTCGCAAACCGGCAAGCCCTGGGTATCGCTGCCGGGCGCCATGGGGGCACACAGTTGGCAACCCATGTCGTATAGCCCTGCGACCGGGCTGGTCTACATCCCGACCAACGAAGCGGCATTTCCGTACACTCCGGAGGCGACCTTTGCTCCCAAGCCACGCGGCATGAACAATGGGCTGGACAAGCTGGCCGGAGATCTACCGTCCGATCCCCATGCGCGCGCGCAGATCGAGGCGGGGCTGAAGGGGTATGTCGTCGCATGGAACCCCGCTCTGGCCACGCAGGCGTGGCGCATCGATCTGAAGGGTCCGTGGAACGGTGGGCTGCTGAGCACAGCAGGCAATCTGCTGTTTCAGGGCAATGCGTCCGGTGAGTTTGCAGCCTATCGGGCGGACAACGGCGAGCGATTGTGGTCACTGCCCACGCAGACCGGTGTGGTCGCGGGTCCCATGACTTTTGAGGTCGACGGAATCCAGTACGTTGCAGTACTTGCCGGATGGGGCGGCGTGTTTCCGCTGGTTGCCGGAGAACTTGCCGAAAAATCCGGCAAGCAGCGCAACGTCAGTCGCTTGCTGGTCTACAGGCTCGGCGGCAATGCGTCACTTCCGGCTACGGTGCGCAGCGATCGTGAGCTGAACCCACCTTCTGCAAGCGCCGATGCGGGCACGCTCAACGCTGGCCATGCGCTCTATGCCAATTTCTGCTCCGACTGTCACGGCGCGCGGGCTCATGGCGGCGGCGTCATCTCCGACCTTCGCACCAGTGGCCTGCTCGGCAGCGATGCCTGGTTTGATGTAGTTCTGGGCGGCGTGTTGAAGACCGAGGGCATGGCATCCTTCGCCACTGTGCTCGATCGTGGCCAGGCGGCCGCGGTGCGCTCCTGGGTCATTTCCGTCGCGCAGGCAGACAAGGCGGCAAGCGCAGGGGCGCCGCAGCCATGAGCCATGCTTCGAAGAGCCAGCCGGGGAGCTTCCATTGAGCCATTCCAGGAACCCCCGCAGAGTGGTCACCGGCCATGACGACAGCGGCAAATCGATCGTCCTCTCGGATGGCACGCCCCCGCAGCATCATTCGATGAGGGGCTCAGAAATCGGCGCGGACTTCTACGAGATCTGGAACACCACCAGGTCGCACCCCCTGCTCAGCTCAACGGAAGCACAAGAACCCAATGAGCGCGGGTTCACGATCATGCCGGTCTCGGGTCACCTGCTGCGCATTATCGATATCTATCCGCCGCAGGAAGGTGGCAAGCGCACCGTCATGCACCGGACCAGGACGCTCGACTACGTGGTGGTGATGGAGGGCGAAGTCATTCTCGCTCTCGACGACACCGAGGTGGCGCTGCACCAGGGCGACGTAGTCGTTCAGCGCGGCACCGATCACGCCTGGGAGAATCGCTCCGACAAGATCGTGCGCATGGCCTTCTTTCACATCGATGCTGAATTCAGTGAAGAACTGCTCACGAAATTGCCGAAGCCGCTCGAGCTGATGCGTTGAAGCAACATGCGCCGCCAGAGTAGCTTCGGCGGCGCGATATGGGGGTAGCGATGGACGAAACCAAGGACGCGGCATTTGCCGCAGGCATGCAGGTGCGACGCGAGATGTTCGGACCCGGCGGCGCCGAGGAGCGCTATGCACAGGCCACGGACTTTAATCGCCCATTCGAGGATCTGGTCACACGCTACTGCTTCGGTGACACCTGGACCCGGGCGGGTCTGGACCGCAGGATGCGCAGCCTCATTACATTGGCCGCACTGACCGCATTGACCAAGCCCAATCAGCTCAAGGTCCACGTCGCGGCTGCCCTCGTCAATGGCTGCAGCGTCGAGGAGATCCGCGAAACGATCCTGCACACCGCCGTCTACGCGGGTGTGCCCTGTGGCGTCGAAGCCTTCAATGCCGCGGCCGAGATTCTCGGCCGCCGCGTTGAGAGCAAACGGTGAGCGTCGCATTCATCGGGGTGGGTGCCATGGGAGCACCCATGGCGGCCTGCATCGCACGGGCGCGCTACTCGCTCATCCTGTACGACAGCGTGCGCGAACGCGCGCTGGCGGTCGCGACCGAGCATGGCTGCCGCATGGCCGAGGGATTCGACGACCTGGCAGCTTCGGACATCATCGTGACGATGTTGCCCACCGGGCAGAGCGTGCGCGATCTGTACCTGCGTGATGGCCTGGCGCAGACGCTGCGGCGCGGCGCCATTGCCATCGACATGAGCTCGTCCGATCCCCTGGGCACGCGGCAACTTGGAGCGGCGCTTGCGACCTCCGGCATCACGCTGATCGATGCACCCGTCTCCGGCGGCGTGCCTCGTGCGGTACAGGGCACCTTAGCGATCATGATCGGCGGCGATGATCCTGCCGCGATCGACCGCGTCCGCCCACTGCTGCGCGCCATGGGCGACAAGCTGTTCGAAACCGGCGGTCTCGGCAGCGGTCACGCGATGAAAGCGCTGAACAACTTCGTGGCCGCAGCGGGCTTCGCCGCCTGCGCCGAGGCTCTGTTGGCCGGGCAGCGCTTTGGCCTCGATCCCACCCGTATGGTCGAGATCCTGAACGTCTCCACGGGGCGCAACTTCCATACCGATCTGGTGCTGCGGGAACACGTTATCGAGGGCAAGTTCGCCAGCGGCTTTCAACTCGGATTGCTCGCCAAGGATGTGCGCATAGCCGCCGACCTGGCAGACCAGCTCCGACTCGATGCGCCGCTCGTGCATCTGGTCAGCGAGCGCTTCGCGAGCGCACGCGATGCGCTAGGCTATACGCGCGATCATACGGAGGCGATCAAGGCCTGGGGCAAGAACAGCGCCGTATGAGTGCGATGGCACCGGCCACCTGGTGTCCTTCCCACCATTCCCTGGCTCTCCGAGCTCGGGTAGCACGGCAACTTCGAAGTTCGTCACATCTTCCCGTCCCCTGCCACGTATAGTCTGCCCTGCTGGAAGCCGCATCTTCCGGGCCTTATGCGGTTATTATTCGTAAATTATGAGTTTCCTCCGCTGGGAGGCGGAGCGGCATACGCGTCCCTGGCGATGGCCCGCGAGTTCCTCGTGCTCGGTCATCGCGTCGACTTCCTTACCGCTGGATTCGGCCGAGACTGCGGCGATGCGCAGATAGACGGTGTCCGAGTCTACCGCGTGCGTTCCCACCGAAGTGGCGTGCACGAATCAGGGCTGATCGGGGTCCTCAGCTTCCTGGCATGCGCGGCGAAGCGTCTGCGAGAGCTCGCGAGCGCCAACAACTACGACCTCTATCACTACTACTTCAGCCTGCCTACCGGCCTGCTCTCGTTGATGCCCGGCGCGCATCGTCGGCGACCTTACGTAGTATCTCTGCGCGGATCCGACGTTCCCGGTTACGATTCCGCGTTGAAGTGGCAGCATCGCGCCCTGCTACCGCTCACCCGGCGTATCTGGCGCCGGGCCGATCGAGTCGTCACCAACAGCGCCAATCTGCGTCAGCTGGCGCATGCATCCGCTCCCGACATCGCGATCGATGTCATCTTGAACGGCACCTATATGCCCGCGGGCTTCGTTCCCAGCGAGCCGCGAGCAGGGTTGCGTGTTCTGGTGGTCAGTCGTCTCATCGAGCGCAAGGGAATCGATACCTTGATCATGGCACTGGGCAAGACCGGCAACGAAGGCCTGTCCCTGGATATAGCCGGCGACGGTCCTCAAGGCCGCACGCTGCAACGGCTCGCGCATGTTTGTGGCGTCGCCGAGCGCGTGCGCTTTCATGGCTTCGTCGATCGGGCTGGCCTGACCGCTCTCTATGCCGGCGCCGATATCTTCGTACTCGCTTCGCTCGCCGAGTCCTGCAGCATGGCGTTGCTGGAGGCCATGGGCATGGGATTGCCATTGATAGCAACTCGAGTAGGGGGAACGGTAGAACTGGTCGAGAACGGAATCAATGGGCTGCTATTCACGGCGCAAAATGTCGAGGAACTCGCCACGGCGCTGCGGACCTTGGCCGCCAATCCGGCGCTGCGCCAGCGATTCGCGACGGCCAATCGTGCGCTGTCGGCGCGGCAGTTCTCCTGGCGCGCCGCGGCACGGCGCTACGAGGCGATATTTCGCTGCGCCACAGGGGAGACCTTACCCTCAGAGCAGCATGAAGCCGAAGCCGAACTGGGCCAAGAGTCCAATCTGCGCCTTGATCGAGTCTCAGAATGAGACTCTTGGGTCAACTGTAGAATGTGCGGTATCGCAGGCATCTGGCATCGTGACGGTCGCCCTGTCGAACACCGGGTGCTGGACGCAATGGTCGAGGCGCTGGTGCACCGGGGCCCGGACGGTGTCGGCGCGCACGTCTGCGGCGACCTCGGGCTCGGACACCGTCGGCTCAAGGTCATCGATCTATCCGCGGCGGCCGCGCAACCGATCTGGCTGCCGGACCGGTCCGTGTGCATGGTGTACAACGGCGAGATTCACAACTACATCGAACTCGCCACGCAGCTGCGCCAGGCCGGAGTGCGCCTGCGAGCCGGCAACGATACTGAAGTGCTGCTCTGGGCCTACCGATTGTGGGGCGAGGGATGTTTCGCACGCTTGAACGGCATGTGGGCCGCCGCCTTCTGGG
>JBOGLI010000744.1:0-5226 GCA_050746165.1 Terriglobales bacterium
GCCAAAGATCGTACTGCACCTGCATGCCGAGCCAAACGTCCGGAGAGGTTCCGAGCGCTTCGCTTAAGCGAAGCGACATGTCGACCGAAATAGCGGCGCGCTCGTTCAAAATTCGTGAAAGTGCCGCGCGCGTAACGCCCAAATGGGTAGCGACGTCAGTGACGGACATATCCCCGAGAAAATCGCGAAGAACGACTCCTGGGTGAGGAGGATTGTGCATCCTTGATCGGTTCTCAATGGTAATCATGGTAATCGACCAGTACGACGTCAGTTCCGTCGAACGCAAACGTGAGCCGCCAGTTCTCGTCAACAGAGACGGCCCAATGTGCCCGCAACTCACCAGACAAGGCGTGAAGTTTCCAACCGGGGCCGTTCATGTCCGCAGGCCCGCTCGCGACATCCAACATCGCGAGTTGAACTCGCAGCTTCGCCGCATGCTTCGGCTGAATACCCGCCTTCGATCCAGTCTTAAAGTAGCGCTCGACACCCTTATGCCGGAAGCTCTTGATCATATGTATACCGTAACGTATCGCTATACGCAAGGAGGAAGAAGAGCTTCGTCAACCTTCGCCCCCGCCGAAATCTCTATCGCCTCCTCCCCCCGCCTGAACACTCGTGCCGTCTTCTCCCCACGCAGCGTGATCTCTTTCCCCTTCACCCACAGCAGCGAACCCTCGCGCAGCCCGATTACCGGGACGTCGTTCTCTTCCAGGTACTGACGCAGGCGCTCTTCGCGCGTTTCACCCATGTGCTTGGAATTCGGGTCGGGATCGAGGTAATGCGGGTTGATCTGGAACGGGAGCAGTCCCATGGCCTTGAACGATGCCGGCTCGACGATTGGCATATCGTTCGTCGTCTTGATCGTCGGACAAACCATGTTCGTTCCGGCGCTGGATCCGATATACGGCAGCCCTTCGCGTACGCGCTCGGCGATCAGTTCGAGGATGGATTCGTCGTAGAGCGTCTTCAGCAGGCGGAACGTGTTTCCGCCGCCGATAAATACAAAATCAGCCCGTCCGACCGCGCGCGCCGGATCGTCCTCCTGGTGAATCGAGTAGAGCTCGTAACCCATGCGTTCGAAACGCTGGCGCGCGCTTTCCGCATAGCCGTCACGGTCCTGGAGCGCATAGGGGACGAACAGCACCCGCGCCGATTTGCCGAGGAATTCACGCACGTGTGCTTCGGCGTAATCCAGGTATCCGCTGCCATAGAGAGTAGAAGTGCTGAGAAGAAGAAGGCGCATGGGGAATTGGTAATTTGAAATTTGAAAATTGCAAAGGAAAAACCGCCAGAAACCTTGCAAATTACAAATTACAAATTACCAATTCCGAACTAGGAAATCCGCAGTGACAAAGAACAGAAAGATCATGGAGATGATCCCATTCATGGTGAAGAACGCGGCGTTCAATTTCGAGAGATCGTCGGCCTTGACCAGCGAATGTTCATAGGCGAGCAGCAGCGCGACCACGGCAACGCCGGCGACTGCGATGGGGCCGAGATGCAGCGCGTACACCAGTGTGCCGAGCAGCACCAGCGTGATGGTGTGAAAGACGCGGGCGATCCACAGCGAGCGTCCAATGCCGAAGTAGCGCGGCACCGAGTGCAGACCGGAGGCGCAGTCGAAGTCGTAGTCCTGGCAGGCGTAGAGCACGTCGAAGCCGCCGCCCCAGAAGATCACCGCCGCCGTGAGCAATAGAATCGGGGGATCGAGCGTCCCGCGCACCGCAACCCAACCTCCCGCCGGCGCGATCCCCATCGCCAGTCCCAGCACCAGGTGCGACCAGCGCGTGAAGCGCTTGGTGTACGAGTACAGAAGGATAACCGCCAGCGCGATTGGACAAAGCTCAAACGCCAGCCGGTTTAGTTCCCACGCAGCTCCGGCGAACACCGCGCTCGAAGCCGAAACAAACAGCAGCACGAACGCGCGCGATAAATGCCCGGCAGGTAGCGCCCGCATCTTCGTCCGCGGATTGGCTGCGTCGAATTCGTGGTCGGCGAGACGGTTGAAGGCCATCGCCGCCGAGCGCGCCGCCACCAGCGCGACCGCGATCCACAATAGCTTCCACGGGCTCGGAATTCCGCGCGCCGCCAGCACCGCGCCCGTCAGTCCAAACGGCAGCGTGAGCACGGAGTGCTCCCACTTGATCATCTCCAGCGTGGTGCCGAGGCTGCGGAAAACGGCCATGCAGTCGATTCTATTACGAACCGAAACAGACGAAGGAATCGCCACAGAGGATTGAGGAATTGCCGAATTTGAAATTGCAGAATTGAAACCCGCTGGACGACCTCCAATTCCGCAATTTGAAATTCCGCAATTCCGCAATTTTGACACCGAGGACACAGAGGCTTAGAAAAGAATTCCTCTGCGTCCTCCGCGTCCTCTGCGTCTAGGCCCAGGTGGTTACCGTTTCCGTTGTCGCCACCGCACGTCGAACGAGATGATCCCGTACTGATCGCGCGCCCCGATGATCGAGACGTTGCGGTTGTAGTTGTATTCCACCTGAATGGCCTGCTGGTTCGAGCGGGTCAGGTCGGTGATGTAGGTAACCGTGAAGTCCTTCGACACCTGCTGCTCGAT
Source organism: Terriglobales bacterium (assembly GCA_050746165.1). GTDB lineage: Bacteria > Acidobacteriota > Terriglobia > Terriglobales > Acidobacteriaceae > DAISJI01. The sequence continues at coordinate 2,579 of JBOGLI010000744.1, forward strand.
GGTAACGCGCGCGTTGGGATTGCTGGAGACCCCGCCGACGTCGGGCGCGATCTTTACGCGACTCACCCCAAACAGCCGTTGCACGCGGTTGCTGACCGCCGCATTCAATGCCTGGCCGAGGATAGCGTTGGATGCCGATTCACTGAACGTCGGCTGGGCGGCACTGGCCATTTCCGATTCCTCACGCGTCTTGCCGAAGGCGAGCAGCGAGATGATGTCGGCCGTCGGCAGAGGCGGCTCGGAGCGATACGTCGTGCTCAGCCGCGCGATCGGTCCGTGGAAGCCAAGCGTCACGTCGTAGTCGCGGACCCGTGTGGTGGCGGCAACATCGATGACCGGCTCGATCTTTACCGGGTTGGAGAATGTGATGTCGCCGCGGTCGATCTGGTAGGTCGCGCCGTTAAATGAAACTTGTCCCTCGGTTATGTTGATGCGGCCCAATACGGCCGGCCGAATGGCGGTGCCGCGGACATTGAGGCTCATGTCGCCGGCCAGCTTCGCCAGGGATGTCGTCAACTCCAGATCGGGCGCGGAAGTCACTTTCAGGTTCAGCCGCAAGTCGTTCAGCCACGACGTGGGATCCGGCGGACTCGGCGGTGACTTTGCCGCCGCAATCGCCACCGCCATGTCGAATTGCGGGCTGACGTTGAAGCGCACGACCGTGAGATTGCCTGACAAGGTCGAGATCACGCGCGTGCCGGTCAAACGCAGGTTCCCGTCCACCGTCTCGCTGAATCCCTGCGGATAACGCAAGCGGACGTCGCGCGCGTCCGCCGTCACGTCGAACGAAAGTCCGTTGCCGTAGCTCACGAACCAGCCGAAATTTACGGCGCCGCCGCCCACCGTTCCGGTGAGTTGCTGGATCTGGCACCGGTCCTGGTTGAAAACGAGAGTGCCGTTCAGCGCGCTGATGCCGGTCGGGAAATTGATGCTGGTGATCGTGCCGCCCTCAATTTTCACCGTTCCAAACAGCGTCGGACGCAGCATGGTGCCGGCGGCGCGCATGTCGAAGTCCATGACTCCGGCGGCATGCAGGTCGGAATTGAACGACTGCACCAGTCCGAGATTGATGCGGCCGTCGGCGCGAAAGTCGAGGGCTCGGGCGCCCGCCAGGTCAACCGTGCCGCGCGCGGTGAGCGTCGTATCGGTGCCGGCGATCTTGAATTGCTCGAGGCGCAACACGCCATCGGCTATCACGAAGCGCAGCGCCCCTTCGTTCTGGACCTTCACATTCTCGATCGCGACCATGAACTCGCCGAGATTGCCCTCGACGGTAAGCAAATCCGGCTGGCGCAGCGGGCCGGCCAGGTGCAATGCGCCACTCATCTCCGATTGACCGGTAAAGCGTCCGGCCAGCGCCATGTTGAGCAGCGGGCCTGCATTGAGCCTGCCGACGTTCAGGGTCAGGTTCGCATCGAAGTTGTTGCGCATCACCACCGTGCCGTCCACTTCCATGGAAGCCAGCCCGGAGGAGGAGCGCGCCTGCACGCGCATCACGCCGCGCGTTGTCTTCGCCGTCCCGCTCAGGTCCGCGATGCGCTGGCCGTTAACGGCGACGTCGCGCAGGTTGACGTCCGCATCGATCACCGGCGCCGCCTGCGTGCCCGAACCACGCGCGTCGAAATTCAACGTTCCCGTTGTACGCACGTGCGTGCCCTGCAGTTGACTGAATTCCGAGAGCCGGAACCTGGTGCCATTCATGCTGAACCGGAAGGCAGTCGTGCGCAGGTTGTATTGGGCGCTGCCGCTGACGCGCGCGCCGTCTTCCGAAATGGAAACATTGCTGAATTGCGCTTCCTGGTTGACGAATGCGATGTTGGCGCTCGCGCTCTTCACCGGCAGGCCGTTCACGGTTGCGTCAGTCAATTGAAAACTGGCGGTGCCGCGCGGGTCGTCTTTCGTTCCGTGCAAATCGGCGACCGCATTGACGACGCCCGTAACCGGCAGCGAATAGCCGCCCAGCGCGAGCAGGTCTTCGGCGCGGAAGTTTTTCGCCGAGAGGCTCGCCTGGATCGGGTCGGTATCGTAAAAATTCCCGTTCACCAACCCGATGCTGGCGGCGATGTTCAACTGTTCCGCTCCGCGCCGCACCGTGCCGTTACGAATGTCGAGCGCCGCGGGCGAATATTGCAGGTCGGCGGATGCCGAATCGTAGTGCGCCACGCGTGGCCCCGGCCCAGGATGAGGCGGCGCCACCGCGGTCACCGGCGCCATCACCGTCGCCGCCGGCGCCGGCAATTGCAGCGGCAAAGGAACGTCCAGATTATTCAGGTCCAGGTGGCCGGAGATAAATGGTCTTCTCGCCGTACCGGAGATCGTGCCCTGAAATGATCCATCACCGGTGAGTCCGGCAGGTAGCTTCTCTTCGCCCGTCCAGGCGCGCAATACCTCCGCGATATCGCGCAAGCTGCCGGTGGCGGATACCTTCACATTCGTGCTGCTCGCCAGCGAGCCCGATGCGACCGCGTGCATCGAGCGGCCACCCGCTTCGAGTTCCGTGAAATCAAAGCGCCCCGGCCCCACGCTGTAGGTTCCGCGCGCATGCGCCGTCACCGGTAGAGCGCCCTCGCCATTCCCAGGCTGCGCCGCCACATCGAAACGCGCCACCGCGCGCGACGGGTTGCCGCGCCAGGTCACGTCCACCGTAC
>JBOGLI010000745.1:0-3876 GCA_050746165.1 Terriglobales bacterium
GCACGGTTCCCGAAGAAGCTGGCCAGGGAGTACAAACCAATGGCGAATGCGAGGGGTGCGAACAGCCACCTTTCCGAATCATCGCGGCTCCAGAGCACGCGAACCGCTAGAGCAGTTCCAAGCGCAATGTTTCGCCAGTGCAGCAGGCTGAGGCGCACGGGATGCACGGATTCCGGGCCGTGCATCAGCGTCGGCTCATAGATGAAAAACAAGTAGCCGGCGAGGATCAAGACCAGGATCTGCATTGCGTCGAGGACCCAGGACCAATGAACACCGCCGGATTCCGCCTCGTCGTTCGTGCCGAATACGGTCAGGAAGATCGCGGTGATGGAAATGAAATAGAGCAACGTCTGGGTGATCGGCCAGGAGCGCACCGTCAGTTCCTGGTAGATATCGAGTGAGTCACCCAAGGTCCAGAGGGTGAATGCGGTGCCCATCACGAACCAGAAGGACCGTGCGAACTGGAGCGAGCGGCGGCTGGCGAGGAAACAAGCGACCGCGGTCAGCAGCGAAACCGGCAACAGCACAGTGTCGCAGACGAGTGCTGCACGCACACCAGATCCGGCAAAGGCCGTGGCGAAGACGTGGATTCCCAGCAAGAGCAGGGAAGCAAGCGCCAGCTTATTCTTTGTCACGTGCGATCCAAGATGTTCCATAAGTGCCCTTCCGATGAATTTCGCGACCGGGTGCTATCAGGCACCAATGTCTTCCCGCCGGCGCCGTTGATAACGCATAGCGATGTTCATGTAGAGACTGCCGTTCTGAGTGTTGAAGCACATTACGAGCGCCTCCGTATCTGCACTGCCGGAGAGTCCCTGCTCTTCAGCGTGCAGCTGAGGCGGATCGATTTTGAAGTGCACGCCTTCGTCATTGAGCGTGGTCACGGCGTTACCGACCACCATGTTGGCCAATTCGAAGACAGTTTCACGGACCAGTTCGTCCGAAGTCTCGACCTCGCTCCCGGCCAGGAACTCCGCAACCTTGGCGGCGGTGGAGAGATCCACGTCGAAAATGACGCGGCCCTCGATGTCGCCGCTGATGGATACCAGCGCCGCCATACCCTTGCGCCGGTACGCTTCTTCTTCCATGGAGACGTCGCCGATGCGGGCTTCGCAGCCGAGCGACTGCGCCAGCACGGCGGCGGCGGAATTGATGAACGGTTGAATCAGTTCCATCTTCATAGTTGCGACTCTCCTGCCGCGACGCACGCGGTTTCAACAACGGGGAGGATCTCGTCGGCCATGACGTAGCGAATGACGTCGTAGAGAACCTCCGGTTTTACCGGCTTCTGAACAAAGTGGCGGGCGCCGTTCTGCAGCGCGGCAACGATGTTCTCCTGGTAACCGACGGACGAAACCATGACTATGCGCGCGTCCGGATGCAGGCGAACGATGCGACCGGCCGCCTCGATGCCTTCCAGTTGCGGCATGGTGATGTCCATGAACACGACGTCGGGGAGCAGTCGCTCGTAATTGTCGATGGCATTGCACCCGTCGGCGGCTTCTCCCGCGATCTGGCAACCGAAGCTCTCGAGGATCTTGGCCAGGTTCTTTCGCGCGAAGACGGAGTCGTCGACGATGAGGCAGCGCAGCGGCTTGTTGTCGGTCGTTCTGACCAGGGTTGCGAATGGCATGCTTAGTCTCCCAACTTTTCGATCGCGGTCGCGGGCAAGTTTTCCGCCGGCTGGAATTGTTCCTGGCCGCACAGGGCGATCAAGGAATTGGAAATTGCGTCCAGCGGGAGCACACGCATAGCGGTCCCGCGTTCAATGGCCGCCTTGGGCATTCCGAAGACGACGCAGGATTTTTCGTCCTGTGCAATGGTGATTCCGCCCGCGATTTTGATCTCGTTCAGTGCATCCGCTCCGTCTTCTCCCATACCGGTCATGATCAGGCCGAGCGAGTCGGCGCCGAATTCCTGAGCTACGGAACGAAAGAGAATGTCGGCGGACGGGCGGTGTCCATTGCAGCGGGGATCATCGGTGAGTGTCGCCACGTCACCGAGTGCGGTGCGGCGCACCTTCAAATGGCGATTGCCGGGCGCGATCAGGACCCGCCCGGCGTAGAGGAGGTCGCCGCTCTGCGCTTCCTTGACCTCGACCGCGCAACAGTCATCGAGACGGCGGGCGAATAGTTCGGTAAATCCCTCCGGCATATGCTGGACGACAACGATGGCAGCCGAAAGCGTCGCCGGCAATTGCGAGAGGACATACTGAAGAGCGTTGGGGCCTCCGGTCGATATTCCAATTGCGACAATCTTTTTCGCGCGCTGCCGTTTAGCAGGGACAGGCTTCTTCACGCGCTGATTGAATTCCGGGAACGCAGGTTCAGGGCGAATCGGCCCTGCTTGCGCCGCGACTTTAACCTTCGCCACCAGGTCCTTGGCGATTTCCTCCAAGTCGGCATGCATGACGCTGCGCGGCTTGGCGACGAAATCGAATGCGCCCAAGGCGAGCGCTTTGAATGTCGCCGAGGCGCCTGCCGTACTGTGCGCGCTCACGACAATGACGGGAATGCGCGACTTGCGCGCGATTTGCCGTAACATCTCCATCCCATCGACGCGCGGCATGTCCAGATCGACGGTGATGACATCAGGCCGCAAGTCTTCCACTTTGCGCAGCCCGAAGTCGCCATCCATCGCGGTACCGACCACTTCAATGGAACCATCGCGCTGAAGGATCTGCGGGATGAGCTTGCGCATGAGCGCCGAATCATCCACCACCAGCACTCGCACCTTGTTACTCATGCGATTGCCCCCAATCCTGACAAATCCGCGCGACGGCTGAGCCTGGAGACCACGGTCTGGAGGTTCAGAATGAGCACGACGCTGCCGTCGCCCAGGATGGAAGCGCCGCTGATGAATTCAGTCGCGACCAGTTGATGGTCGAGCGCTTTGATCACCAGTTCTTCTTCTCCGACCAGCGAATCCACGACCATGCCAAACTTGCGTTCGTTGTGCGATAGGACGACGACGAAGAACTTCTGCAGCTCGGTGCTGCGACGACGGTTCAATCTCGCGGGACGGACTAACGTCAGCGTTTCGCCGCGAATTTGCAGGACTTCGCGCCGGTCAACCGTGTGAATATCCTCGGGCCGGGCGCGCGTGATTTCGACAACCGACGCCAGTGGCACGGCGAACATTCGGCCGCCCACGTTGAACATCAACGCCTTGATGATGGCAACGGTCAGCGGCACCTTAAGACGAAATGTGGCGCCGCTTCCGAGTTGCGATTCGACGACCACGGTACCTTTCAGGCGATCGAGAACGGTCTTGACCACGTCCATGCCCACGCCTCGCCCGGAAATAGCAGTGACCTGCGCCGCGGTGCTGAGGCCGGGATGGAAGACGAGTGCCAGCGCCTCGGACTCGGTAAGTTGGGCGGCATCGGCCGGAGCTAGGATTCCCGATTGAATCGCCTTTTCGACAACGCGGGTCCGGTCGATCCCGCGGCCATCGTCGGAACACTCGATGACGATGTGATTGCCTTGGTGGTAGGCGTTCAACGTAACCGTACCGTGGGGTTGCTTGCCGGCGGCAATCCTCGCCTCGGACGGCTCTATTCCGTGATCCACCGCGTTGCGAACAATGTGCGAAAGCGGTTCGGCCAGAAGGTCGAGGATGCTTTTGTCCAGATCGGTAGCACCTCCAACCACCTGTAGCCGCACGTCCTTGCCGCAAGAGCGCGCAAGATCGCGCACCGTGCGCGGAAACCTGCGGAACAACTGCTCCACCGGGACCATGCGGATCTTCATGATGGATTTCTGGAGGTCGCTCAGGGTCCGGCCGAGGAATGCGAGGGAGTCTTCGAACTTGGGTCGTAACGGATCTTTGCTGTGCCGCTTGTAAAATTCGTTCACGCTCTGCGTAAGCATGGAC
>JBOGLI010000746.1:0-5025 GCA_050746165.1 Terriglobales bacterium
ACTTGTGCTCGAAGAAAATGACCGGGTTGTTGTCGCGCACCGCTGATTTGATCAACCCCTTGGCGTCGTACGCAGTCGCCGGGCAGACGACTTTCAGCCCCGGCGCGTGCGTGAACCACGCTTCCGGATTCTGCGAGTGAAACGGACCACCGTGCACGTTGCCGCCGCTGGGCCCGCGAAGTACTAGAGGCGCCGGCGCGCCCCAGCGGAAGTGCGCCTTGGCTACCATGTTGACGATCTGGTTGAAGGCGCAGCCGATGAAGTCCATGAACTGAAATTCCGCGACCGGGCGCATGCCGGTGAGCGACGCGCCAAACGCCGCGCCCACGATGGCCGATTCGGCGATAGGCGTGTCGATGATGCGCTCCGGCCCGAAGCGGTCCACGAACCCTTCGGTCACCTTGAACGCGCCGCCATAGATGCCGATGTCCTCGCCGATGCAGAAGACGCTCGGGTCGCGCTCCATCTCTTCCCAGAGTCCCTGGCGAATGGCTTCGAGATAAGTAGTTTCCATAAGTGGCAAGCCAAAAAAGAATCAGCCGCTGATGAACGCTGATCAAACTCAAGAACCCGCCGCGGATCACGCGGATCAACGCGGATCGAACAATTCAGCCAACGACACTCGCCGCGACGGCTCATGACGCGCCCAATCCTCCGCCTCTTCGATGTTGCGCATGCGATCACGACGCGACCTGCCCGGTGCCGGGTCATGCGTGCGGATAATGTGAACAAGGACGCGGTTTGCCGACCAACACCATACGCCATCACAGGCGCTGACCCGCGCAATGGGCATTGAGGTGCCATCGACAACTGAATCGAGCAGTTCTTTGAGCTTACGCGGCCCGATCCCAGGCATCTCACCCGGATGCAGGCTCTTGATCCATGCAGGTATTGCCCGAGCAGACGACGCGGCTCGTACCTGACGAATGTACGTGCCGCCTCCGTACTCACAGACAACAGTGAACAAGGCCATCTCTTCCCACGCTATTTCAAGAACACAAGATCCGCCCAGCTGAAAGCTGATGGCTGACAGCTGATTGCTATTTCAAATGCACCGCCGCTTCCTGCTTCCTCAGCGCGGCCTGCTTATGTTCGTTCGGATACTTCGGGACGTCATAAGTGAGCTTGATCTCGTGGCAACCCTCGCAGAACACGTCCAGCGGGGTTGATGCCGGATCGGGCATGGGCGAGTTAACGGCGAATTCGCGGTCTCGTTCCAGCTCCGCCTCGACATCCGCGATCAGCTTCTCGTTCTCCGCCGGAGTGAGCCACTTCTTTACCTTCACCAGGTAGTTCTCGAATCGCGCGATCGGGTCGCGGCGCGTCCAGTAGTCGAACAGCGGCCGCGGAACATACTGCGCGGCATCGTGGATGGCGTGGCCTTTCATGCGCATCATCTTCGCTTCGATCAGCGTCGGGCCATCGCCGCGGCGGGCGCGCTCGCAGGCTTCATGCGCCGCGTCATAAACCTGGCACGCGTCGGTGCCGTCCACGATGATTCCCGGAATTCCATAGGCGATCGCGCGCTCGGCCAGGTCCTTGCAGCGGAACTGCTCATCGGTGGGCGTTGAGTAGGCCCAGATATTGTTCTCGACGAACAGCACCAGCCCGAGCTTCTGCACGGCGGCAAAGTTCAGTCCCTCGTAGGTAACGCCCGTCGATTGGCCGCCGTCTCCGATCCACGTCATGGCCGCGATGTTCTTTCCCTGCAGCCGCGCACCGAGGGCAACGCCAGTCAGTACGGGAATCAGATCGCCGAGCGTGGAAATGGGAGAAACAACATGCTTCTCTTTAATGTCGCCGAAGTGCGAGCTGGCGTCCTTGCCGAATGTCGGCGAGCCGGCCTTGGCCATGTACTGCATCATGATGTCGCGCGCGGAAAAGCCTTTCACCAGCAGCGCGCCCTGGTTGCGGATCATCGGCCCCAGCCACTCTTCCTTGCGCAGCGCCATCGCCGACGCGCACGAGCACGCCTCCTGACCGAGCCCGAAGTACACCCCGCCAACCACCTTGCCCTGCTTGTAGAGGTTCTCGAGCGCGGTTTCCATGCGCCGATTGAGCAGCATCCAGCGATAAAGCTGAATGTGCTGCTCGCGCGAGAGGTACTTCGATTCGCGGACCGGCGGCGCCGGCGTGGAGAAGTCGCCGTGCACCACGTACTTCACGTTCTCACCTTCGCGCACCTGCTCGATGTGGAACTCGGGCTTCTCGGCGCGCCAGTCGGGGATCGCGTACGTGCGCTGCTGCGGATTCGCGCTCGCTGGTAGGCCGGTCGCCCCCGACCGGCGTGTACTTGGCTTCGGGGCGGGCTTCTTTGCCATGGCTCAGGGGGACATTATTACAGGAGTGATTCCATCGTGGGAAATCGCAGAAAACCCGGCGTGATCATCCGGGGCTTTTCTGTTCCTACTTCTGCTTGGGCGAATCGGGCGCCTTCTCGTCCTCATCCCCGAACATTTCCGCCAATCTCCACGACACCGCGTTGTAGCAGTGCAGTTGCGAATCGGCGCCATGCTCCGGCTTGTGCGAAGAATCGGCGGGATCTTCGCCCGCCGCGACCGCGGGCTTTTCGTTCTTCATTCTGACTTCTTCATTCTTCATTGTCTTCACGCCCAGAATTTCTCGTTGTCACCCAGCTTCCGCAACTCTTCCGGCGCTCGCACCGGCACGCCGACCACATGTCCCAGCAGCGCATCGAGGGTGTCCACCCATACGATTTGCGAATTGAACACGCGCCCGAAATGGCCGGAGAGTCTTTGCGCGAGATCGTCGACGTCCGGGGCGACCCCCAGCTCTTTCTCCAGCGATGTCACTGGCTTCGAGGCGATCCCGCAGGGCACGATCAGCGGGAAATATTCCAGAGGCTCGTTGGTCACGTTCAGCGCAAAGCCGTGCGAGGTCACGCCACGCGAGATATGCACTCCGATCGCCGCGATCTTCCCCTGCTCTGGGTGGCCCACCGTAGCCGGTTTTGCTAGGGTGGGTTTAGTCCACACTCCGGTCATCCCCGACACGCGCTCGGTCGCTACACCGTAGTCGAGGCATGTGCGGATCAGCGTCTCTTCCATGCGCCGCACGAATTCCACCGGATACATGGTTTTGCGATTGCCCTTCTCGTCGGTAAAGCTTCGCAGGTCGAAGATCGGATACCCGACCAGTTGTCCCGGCCCGTGAAACGTCACATCGCCGCCGCGGTTGCACTCGAACAGCTCCACGCTCCGATCCCGCAGAAATTCGTCGCTCGCCAGCACGTTCTTTCGTTGCGCGTTGCGTCCGAGCGTTATGACCGGCGTGTGCTCCAGCAGCAGCAACACGTTGGGGATTTCCTCTTTCTTGCGGAGGTTCACCAGGGTTTCCTGCAGGCGCAGGCCGGTGGCATAGTCAATGCGGCCGAGTTGGACAACGGAGATGATCAAGATCTTTTGCCGGGGATCAACGCGGATGAAAGCTGATCAAGACATTTCAATTCTAAACCTCGGCCGGAACTGTTCTTGCCCAACCCCCGGAGCCCGAAGCCCTAGGCCCGAAGCCCGTTAAAGCGCTGGCGCGCTCACCCGTTCCGGAGAGGAATTGACAATCGTTTCAGCGGCGTGCTCGTCGGTCGTTTCTTCCCAAAGAGTGTGGTCGCGCAGGAGACGCGTCACCAGGGCCGTGTGCATCGCATGTCCCGCGCGATCGGCCACCACGCGCCCGACGATTCGCTTGCCCAGCAGCGCCAGGTCGCCGATCAGGTCGAGCACCTTGTGGCGGACGAACTCGTCTTTATAGCGCAGCGGCCCGTTGACCACTCCCTCGCGCGTCAGCACAATGCAGTTTTCCTGCGATGCCCCGCGGATCAGCCCCATGTTGCGCATGGCGCGTTCCTGTTCGACAAATCCAAACGTCCGCGCCGCCGCGATCTCGCGCCGGAACTGCCCATACGACAGTTCCACTTCAAAAGTTTCATTGCCAATCAGCGGGTGCGGAAAATTGATCGAGTAGGCCGCCGAGTATCCCGCCGCCGGATATACGCCGATGAACTTGTCTCCCTCGCGTACTTCAAGCTCGCGCAGGATTCTCAGATACGTCCGCTTCCGCCTCTGCGACCTCAGGCCCGCCTTGAGGACCATTTCGACGAACGGCTGCGCGCTGCCGTCGAGGATGGGCAGCTCCAGGTTGTCGAGCTCGACGATGGCATTATCGAGGCCAATTCCGACGAAAGCGGCCAGCAGGTGCTCGGTCGTGGAGATGAGCACGCCCTTCTTCATCAACGACGTGGCGTAGCTGACCTTGGCGACGTTGCGCCCGGTCGCCTCGATCTCGAAGCCGTCCAGGTCGGTGCGCCGGAAAACGATGCCCGTTCCCGCCTTGGCGGGCAGGATGCGCAGGTGCACCGGGGCACCCGAGTGCAGGCCGACGCCGTCACAGGCGACCGGCGTACGAATTGTCTGTTCGCTGCTCAACTATTTACTGATGAACAGTTTAAACGCTGGGGTGCAACTCACGTGTGTGGCAAAAACACCACAGGCCGTTACTTTTCAGACGCATCCCTGTAAAGTTTCGCAATCGGGACCAAACCAAGGTCTTGCTACCTGAGGATCAACAACCTATCCTCCCGGCCGGGTTCATACCTCTGACGCCCTTCGGTAAGGAGACCCCAGATGAACGGCAAACGCTTGACTAGCCTGATGATTTGCGCCGCCATGACCTTCGGAACCGCGGCCCTGGCACAGACCACCACCACCAACGACATCCACCACGATCGCAAGGACATCCGCCACGACAAGCGGGATGTGAAGAAGGACCGTCGCGACCGCAACCAGGACTTGCGCGAAGCGCGGCACGAAAAGAAAGAGGGGGAAACCGCCGCTGCCCGCCACGATTTCCGTGACGCCCATCAGGACCAGAAGGACATCAACAAGGACAAGCGCGATATCCACCGCGATAAGCGCGACGTCCGCCACGACCGCCGTCATCGCAGAAATCCGCAAGCCGCGCCGAAGAGCTAATCCAGGTCACACGACAAAGTACATGGGCGGGATCGCT